>JAADFL010000162.1 GCA_013152945.1 Deltaproteobacteria bacterium
AGCCTCCCCAGGCCTGCCATCGCTTGGATGCCAGGTCCGCCTCGTACTCGAGCAGCGCAGGGGACGGCTCGAGTGAAAACTCGATGCGGCTGGACCGGCCCAGGGGCACATCCACCTCTTTCTCCACTGTTTTGTACCCGTCGAGCCTGGCGAGCACCTTGTGCCTGCCCGGTAACAGGCGCACCGTGCCGGAACCGCTGTGCTCCAGCCTGGACTTTCCCTGGCCGATAATGACCAGGCTGTTTGCAGGGTTTACCGCAAGCTCGACATCTACGGGGAAGAGCTCGAGATCGAATTTTATCTGCTGTGGTCTCGTCCCGGGCTCTGCAGGCTTTATGAATACCCTTTTCTCCAAGAGCTTGTAGCCGGGCGCACTTGCTTTAATCAGATACTTGCTGTCGGCCTCCAGCGATAGGCTTACTGGAGCCTCGCCGACCAACTTTTCGGACACGAGTATCTTGGCGCCCTTGGGCCTTGTAGAAATCCATACGTCCCGCATGGCAGGCAAGAGCCTCACGTTCAGCTCCTGGTCGCCGGTTACATCCACGCGCATGTTGTGCTTTAGGTACCCGGCGAGAGAAACCTCGAGCCTGTGGCTGCCGGACGGAACCTCACGCACGACCACGGGCGTCGCGCCGACCTCCTTGCCGTCCCAGGTCACCTTTGCCTCCGGAGGCTCCGAGAACACGGTCACGGTGCGAAGCTTGCCTGCAACAAGCTCGAGAAAGGCGCGCGCCACTTGGCCGGCGCGTACTTCCACGCCCCGGCTGCGCTTGAGCACCCCCTTGCTCGCCTCCACCATGTGAAGGCCGGTGAACAGGTCCTTGACAACCACCGGGGCCACGCCCACGTCTCTGCCGTCCACCCTGACCTGCGCTCCTGCAGGCTCGGTCTTGACCATCAGGATTCCCTTGCCGCCACTGGCTGTGCCGACACCCATCACTGCGTTGGCCGCCTTGACCGCCAGGTCGTCGAGCAGCCCGATGTCGCCGACTGCTTCACGAAATCTGGACACCACGCGCGCCTGCATCACGTCGATGCGAACCAGGCCCAAGAACCAGCGCCCACCCACCTTGGTGACGGATCCCTTGACCAGGTAGCGGGCGCCCATGGCTCCGGTTATCTCGGCAAGGCACGACACCTCGTCCTCGCAGCCCAGGATCTCCTTCTCCTTCTCGAACCCCAGCATGGTCAGCATCTCCTCCTGGGATGTAACACTATAGTCCCCGTGTTGGCCAAGGGTAGCGGTCACGGTCTGGGTCAGGGAGCGCGCAAGCTTTTTGTCCACGCCCTGCGCCGAGATATCGAGCACCATAATTTGTTGCTTGCGCCTGACCCGGCCCTCGGCCCTGGATAGGGACGGAGCAAAGAGCATGGCAAGAAATAAAAAATAGAAAACAACAGAAATCGGTACCATTTTCATCGTCCAACTCCGTGCCTGCCCGCTGTTGTTATCATTTATATGGTTTTTATAATGATGAATGATTTTGTCACTGTCAAACGAATTTCTTTTTATTGTAGTAATTACGTAAATCATCCGGTTTCGGGTCGCGGGAGTATTAAGTCATCGAGGTGGTGAATCCACGGCGTCAGAGCCCAAGTCGCCATGGAACGATGGGCCCTCTTTTTATTTTTTCATTGTAAGAATCTATAGTACAGGCAATCAAATACCTGTCAAAATGTTCCAGTTGGATATGTCAGAACGACAAAGGTAATTATGTGAATTTGACAAGAATCCATATCGCGTCTCGAACCCAATCATTAGAGGGTTTGATATCTGTCGAGTCAAACCACGAGAGGAGAACGTGACATCAAGGGCCTGAAGCGATTAATGGCAAGCGATCCAAGGCGCAATACAGGTTGCCGGCATGCAGGGTAAGCAGGATGGTGAGGCTGGAACAGGGGCTGTACAGGGTTTTAATCGGCATGTTTATGCAAGGTGACCGCGCTGTCAGCGGCTCGACTTTACTATCACCATTGTGCCGCAAAGATGATCGTGCAGGGCCTTTCTCTCTTTGTCGAAGCCTGCCCATACCGGGCAAATACCCAGGGCGACCGAGCCTATGAACAGTAAAACAGAGCGAGCGACAGAAAGCATTGTCGAAGGTTCCTCCCCATCGGAAATTCTGATCACTTTCAAAGAGAACAACCTTCTGCCAAAGGTCTTTTCTTTCAGTACGCCACGGTATATCACGAGTGAGAGCAACATACCGGCCAGGGGAGGGAACAATAGCACCGGTTTCCTCAATGCCAGGTCCACGATGAAATCGATTCCGTGCTCGCGTGCAGGCGGAAATGAATGAAGACCGGGCAAGAGATAGAAAAGCAAGGAAATAGCCGCAGCCAGCAAGAGCAGGATGGGTGCATCAACCAGCATGGCCAGCAATCTCTTCCAGAACCCGGCTGCATGAACCTCGATTTTCCGTATTTCAATTTCACTATCCGCTGTTTCTTGTTCCAGTGTTTCCAAAGGCGGCGAAACCCGGGGCAAAGTATCTTCCTGTTGTTCGGCTTGGTCCCCTGCTTTTACGGCTTCGGCTGTTTCGGTTTTGGCGTCGTCCTCTGCTTCTTCAGCCCATGCAGGATCGGAAGACGGGATTTTTTCCCATTGACCGGCAACCTTGTCGCTAATTTCAACCTTGGCCACGGTCTCAACATCCGCGTCCTTTACCAGGTCCTTCAATGCCTGAGGCGAAGCTGGAGGCCCGGGTTTGGAGGTTATGAGTATTTTAGGCTTTTCAACTATTTCCCGTCCTGCTGCATGGCTGCTCTTTTTTCCATCCCGGCCGGCCTTTTCCCTGAGGTGCTTGGGGATGTACGGTGAACGCCCGCACTGCGGGCATACCGGCTCACTGTCATCGTAGTCAGTGCCGCAATGCGGGCAATGCATCCATTCCTCCGGCACTGTGCTCTAGCACGGTCTTATTTATTGGTCAAACATTTCGTGAAGCCGGGACATTTCAAAAACAAACATGACAACCGAAATCCGAGCCGGGGTTGTATTCCGTGTTATACTAAAAAAACTACGGTCTAGTTGTCCAGTTCCTGCAAAACGGCATCAAGCCTCGGCTCGACCTTTACCGGCTGGTTCCTTCCCTGGATGTTCTTGCCAAGAGATCCTTTGTGCACGGCGATCACCGTGTCCGGGTCTTTCAACAAATTCCCTGTTAGAACACAAACCACGTTGCTGCCGGGCCGTATCGTTCCCTTCTTGACCAGTTTGCGCGCACCGCCCACTGATGCGCATGATGCAGGTTCCGCCCCGATACCGCTTGCATCGACTTCGATTTTAGCCTGTAATATCTCGTCGTCGGTCAACTGCTCGACCACGCCGCCGGTCGCCTCAATGCCCCTCAAGCTCTTTCGCCATGAGACAGGGTTGCCTATGCGAATAGCGGTCGCCACTGTGTCGGGATTCTGTACAGGTACAAGGTCTCTCTTTTCACGAAATGCCGTGTACAAAGGATTGGCCCCCTCTGCCTGCACAACCGCTATCTTTGGAAGCTTGTCGATCAGACCAAGCTCTTTTAGTTCCATGAATCCCTTTGAAAGGGCCGAGTTGTTTCCAAGGTTGCCGCCCGGCACCACGATCCAGTCCGGCACGTTCCATCTCATCTGTTGTAGAATCTCGAAGCCGATAGCCTTTTGTCCCTCGATGCGAAAGGGATTTAATGAGTTAAGCAGATATATGTTTCGCTTTCGGCAGACCTGCTCCACCAAATGCATGGCCGAGTCGAAATCAGCTTCGATCTGAATCGTACGCGCCCCGTAAGCCAATGCCTGTGCAAGCTTTCCAAGGGCGATCTTTCCCGCAGGCACAAAGACCACCGCCCTCATCCCGGCCATTGCCGCATAGGCTGCCATGGAGGCGGCCGTGTTTCCCGTGGATGCACATGCAACGGTTTTCATGCCGAAGAAACGGGCCATGGTGATTCCCACTGTCATGCCCCGGTCTTTGAATGATCCGGTCGGGTTTTCTCCTTCCTGCTTGAGTCTCAGGTTGTCGATTCCAGTGAACAAAGATAATCTTCCGGAAATGTACAGACCGGTGTTTCCCTCGGGCCTGGTGAAAATTTTGTCACAGGACAACGGCGCTACGAGTTCGCGAAAACGCCAGACTCCAGAAACATCCCAGGGCATAAGCGAGCCCATGCGCTCGTCCAGAACCCGCTTGTCTATCCTGCCCTTCAACATTTCGAGGTCATGAACAACATCCAGGGTTCCACCGCAATCACAACGGTTGCGGGGCTCATCTCCCGGGTAGACCGCCTTGCAGCGCACACAGACCAGTTCATATCGTCGGTTCACATCCCTTTTCACAACAACCTCGCTCCCGGGCAATCCACAGGAGATACGAATGCCCGGCTCTGTACCCCATGATCCATGAAAGACGACTCCATGGCCAGGGCTACTTCGGATGCAACCACCTTGCTGCATGCCAGCGCGAAAAGGGAAGGTCCTGCACCGGAAATGGAGGCTGACAATGCACCTGCATCCAGGGCTGCATCCATTACTTGCGCACAGCCTGGAATGAGCCTTTCTCTTGCAGGGGTCACCACCTGATCCGGAAGGCAGCGGGCCAGCAACCCGAGGTCACCGGAATGCAAGGCCGACACCAGGGCGGCAAGGTTGGCGGTATTTGCAACGAATTGCTTCATCTCGACTTGTCTCGGAACAACCTTACGTGCCGTGCGCGTGGACAATTCCAAACTTGGAACCACGACCACAACCGACAGGTCCCTTGGAACAGGCAGGCGGATACAGTCGATGGGATCCACGGACCTGACCAGGACCAGGCCACCAAGCAGGGATGCAGCTACGTTGTCCGCATGCCTTCCTGATACAGCCTCTTCGGCCTCGACGCAGGGAAGCAACAGGTCGCGCAGCTTCAACGGCCTGCCGAACAACTCGTTCACCGCCACAGCAGCGGCTGCCGCGCTGGCTGCAGAGCTTCCAAGGCCCGAACCAATGGGCAGTCCCTTTTCGAGAACGAGTTCCACTCCCTTGCCTTCAAGACCGGCCTTCTTCAGTGTGGCTGTTGCGGCTATGGAAGCCGTATTTTCTGTTGCAGTCCCGGGCAACCGGCCGTTGTCACCTGTGATTTTGGATATAACAACACCGTTACCACTTGTCTTTGATGCGGTAACAATGTCGCCTGGCTGCTCCAGGGCCAGGCCGAGGACATCGAAGCCAAGACCAAGGTTCGCCACAGACGCAGGCGCAAAGACGCGGGCCATTATTCTTGGATTGTCCGTATTGCTCATGTCTTGGCTCTACCTCGATTCTACGTGATATCCTGACTGCCTGTTATTTTTTTTACCGGCAATGTCGAACTCGATGCACAGGGCCTTGACTGCAACAGTTACATCACTCCTTTTAACGGCGATTGAGATGCTCAACTCCATGGCGCCCTGGGCTATGGCCAGAATATTCACGCCTGCCCTTGCAAGTGCAGAAAAAATCCTGCCCGCTGTTCCGGGGTTTCCGGCCATTCCCATTCCCACCACGGTCACAAGGCCCACACCGGGCATCACAACAATGTCGTCTATTTGTCCAACGAGCATTTCCTTGTCCAGGCCGCGCCTCAATGCGGTCTGAGCAAGGCCTGCGTGAGATTCCCTGATTGCAAGGCATATGCTCGATTCGGACGAGGACTGGCTGAACATGGTGACACTGATTTCCTGCTCTGCAAGGCAGGAAAAAACCTTGGCCGCCATTCCGGCCATGCCGGCCATACCCTTTCCTTCGATTGAGAGCAATACATGGTCGACCATCGCATGTACAGCCCGCACCGGACCATGGTCTTCCGTGATGCGTCCGTCTATCTTGGTGAAGACTCCTTCAGGTTCATGTATGGACTTGATTGTCATCTCCATGTCGCCCTGGGCAAGAGGGACCAGGCACCCCGGGTGCAGCAACCCGGAGCTGAAAAATGAAAGCTCCGCAGCCTCCCTGTAGTGCAGATGATCCAGTGGCGGAGCCTTGGGCACGATCGATTGATCCGCAGCAGGAATGCCCGGACTTCCGGTCCATAGGGTTATTGACCGGGCATCCATTGCAAGAGCAACCAAGGTGCTCGTCAAGTCACCGCCGCCCCTTCCGAACGTGGTGGTGGCTCCATCGGGGGCCCTGCCGCATCCACCTGTCAAAACCGGTATCGTGCCTTTTTGCAGCAAAGGCTTTATCCTGGCCCGAATCGCCCTGTTTACAACATCGGACAAGGGTATGGCCCTGCCGAATGTGCCGTCGGTTTCGATGAAAGCACCTGTTTCAAGGACCCGGGCATCTTGTCCCCCTGCCCGTATCCCTGCCTTGAGCAGTTGAGCCGCGGCCCTCGATGCAGCGGATCTCATGCGGTCCAGTACCCTTGGACTGGATTCGGCCAATAACCGAACTCCATGGATCAGTTCTTCCACTTCATCGAAAATAGGATCTATTTCCTGTTTCCGGCCAGGCGGGAAAAGATCAGCCCAAGCCCTTAAGTACTTGTTTTTCACCCCGGAAAGCAGTTCGTTGCTGCCTTCAAGATTTCCCTCTCCTGCCAGAACACCTGCCTTGAATAGTTCTTCTTCTGTGTCACAAATACCTGTGGCCACTACTATCAGCCTCGAATCCTTTGCAGCATCCAGGATGAGTCGAACGGCTGTACCAAGGTCGCCTGCATCACAAAGGCCGTTGCCTCCGAACCTGAAGACCTGTATCTTCAATCTGTTTTTAATCAGGTTTGTCATCGGATTTGTCATAAGGCAATGCCTTTTTCAAGTCAATCACAATGAGGAGGGCGAACAAGGACCAGGTCAATTCTGAAGTAGGGTCATGTTCTCCAGTGGCTCTGCTCCATTTGGAAAAATTTCATGCGTTCTGCATCGGTCATGACCTCGATTCGGATATCATCAACCTCACCTCCGGCTTCCTGTACCGCCTGTGTAAGGCTGTTTACCATGTACTGTTTTACCACCTCCGGAATGCCCATGAATGGTACGACCAGGGCCATTGTGGCATGGCTGTCCTTGACCTGGATGTCCCGCACCATCCCCAGGTCGACCAGGCTCAATGTTATTTCAGGATGCTCGACCGCCTCGATCGCATTTTGGATTTTTTCGTCTATTTTTTCGTCCATTTCATTCTCCTCCTCGTTCTTCCACGTTTTCAAATAAACCGCTCACGTCGTGTATGAGCAGTGCAGGCGCAACTATTCCCGCTGTCTTGGCCCTCAATGTAAACGGCCCAAGAGAAACAAAGTCGAATCCCTTGTTTTTCATCAAGGCTTCCTCTCGCAGGGAAAAGCCTCCCTCGGGACCGACTGCAAGAACCATACGTTCACGGTCCGGTCCATTATAAGCTTTCAACACATCCCTGATATTTTTTTTGGACAACAGGGAACAACATATCTTCACGGGAGCAGAACCCAGAATGTCCGAATCCAGCGCCGAAGCCAGGTCCACAGGGTTATGCACCCTCGGAAAATAATCCCTTCTGCATTGCCCTGCAGCCTCGATTGCCACCCTTTCCCATCTTCTTTGTTTCGGCCAGGGCCTGCCCTTTTCGGGCCTGGGAATCGATCGTTTGCAAAATACGGGCAGGAATTCGGCAACGCCGATCTCTGTGCCGGCCCTGATCACCAGTTCCGGTCCGTCGCCCTTTGTAATGCCGAAAAGCAGGATCAGGTGTATGTCGGTCTTGTCCCCTTGTTCAAGGGTATCTGCGCCTTGTGCACGTTCTTCGAACAACAGTCCGGCCTTGCCGCTTCGATCCAGGATGATCACAGCAGGCCGTTTGCTGCCGAGGCCGTCCAATACCATTACGCGGTCACCTTGGCCCAGGCGAAGAACATCCAAGAGGTAATGCCTCTCCTTGCCGGCCAGGAACACCAAGTCCTGTTCCTTAAATGCCTTGGGCGGCACAAATATCCGTGGCAGCCGTTTCGTCAACTTTAGGTCTCCCGGCCGAGTTCCAAAAGGACCCACTCTCCCATTCGATTGATTTTTTTTGTTTTGAAACCTTGTTGCAAGTAACTCTCTTTTACCGAGCCGGCCTGCTCGAACAATATACCTGACAAAGCCAGTTCTCCATTTTCGGATACAAGTCTTGTTATACCGGGCGCCATTCGGATCAGTGTGTGAGCCAGGATGTTGGCCACCACGACCTGGTAACCATGCTTTACAAGATCGATGTCCTTGACCAGTTCGACAAGATCGGACACCCTGTTTACACCAATATTTTTTTTAGCGGCCAAAAACGATGTATCGTCGTTCTCAACAGCAGTCACCTTTCGTGCGCCCAGCCTTGCCGCGGCAATGGCAAGGATTCCCGAGCCCGTGCCGATATCGAGGACACTTGCCCGGTCCGACCTTTGCTCGATCCATTCCAGGCAGAGTCTGGTTGTTTCATGAGTCCCTGTGCCGAATGCCATGCCCGGATCCAACACGATCTCGATTCTTTGTTCTTCCGGCCCGGCCTTTTCCCAACTAGGCCTTAGGAAAATCTTCTTTCCCACGTTGATGGGTTTGAAAAAATTGCGCCAGAGCTTCGACCAGTCGGCCTTTTCAACGTCCTGAATGGAGGCGACACCGGCCCCATTAATTTTCGATTCAGCAGGGATTACCGAAAGATGGGCCTGGATCCGTGCTTCCAGCTCCTGTTTGTCCAGTGAACCGTCGGCAGGAAAGTAGGCCTGCATCCGCTCCATGCCTCCTGCAGGGGGAATTGAACCCGGCATCGGTTTCAAGTCGCGGGATAATGACTCTATGCCCCTTGCTCCAAGGGAAAAAAGTACGCCGGTCATCATGTCGGCGGCGCCGACAGGCACATCGATTGTAAGACAGAAATACTCTCCGCCCAAATCCGGCTCAATTTTCAGATCCCGGCCCTCTTGCATATCCCGCCCTTTACTTGACCAGATCCAGGGGCATCACCTTTCCCGCTCTGGGCCCAAACATCGATTCAGCATATTCAAAAGGCTTACGGCTTATTTCTCCTCTTCGTCCCTTACACTTTTCTCAACCTGTTCTTTACCCGGGCCTGTTTCCTTGCCGGGTCCGAGCACTGCCAGCACCGATCGATCCGGCGCCAGTATTTTTCTCGCTGCCTGCAACAGGCTTTCTGAAGACACTGCCTCTATCCTGTCCTTGTAATCGAAACTTTCCATCGGCCCCAGTCCATAGGCAACGTCAAAGGCCAATTGAGCCGCCCTGGTTGACGCCTTCTGCCTTTCGATCAGGTGATTTCCCACCAGGAACCGCTTGACCCGGCTTAGCTCATCTTCTGAAACAGACTCGGTGACAAGTCTTTCCACATGTTCCTCGAGCCCATGTATTGCCTGGTCGACCTTGTCAGGGGCGCAGGCCAGGTATAATGCGAAATACCCTGGATCCATTGCCTCCAGGGAAAAAGCTGAAACAGCATAGGCAAGGCTCCTTTTGTCCCTCAAGTCGAGGAACAATCTTCCTGATTGGCCTCCGAGTATTCCTGCAAGAATCTCCAATTCGTACCTTTCGCGATCAAAAATTCGCACACCCTCGAAACCAAGGATGACATGGCTCTGTTCACGTTCGAGAAACTCTCTTCTTTCGCGCCTGCGTCCCGGTTCCCTCGTGGGCCGCTTTGTGACAGGTTTTTCCGATTCAACGGCAGGTGGACGCTTTTCAGCAAGCGATGCTGCCAGGTCCTGTACCTGGACCGGGTCCACATCTCCCACCACGGCCAGTGTTACAGGCCTTTTCAAAACTTCGCCATAAGCCTGCATGAGGCCGCCGCTGGTCATGTTGGAAATACTTTGCATGGTTCCGAGCACATCCATGGAAAATGGATGGCTGCCGTACAATTCTTGCTCGAAGATCCTGAAGGCCTTGCGGGCAGGGTTGTCTTCCCTATGCCTGATAGCCTCCAATATTCTCCTTTTTTCGTTCTCTGTTTCCGCTTCCTCGAAGCTGGGAGTGAGCAGGCATTCCGCGAGCATCGACATTCCTTCGGCCAGTGATGATGCCAGGAACTCGCCCCGCAAACCTATTGAATTCCGACCGGAAAAGCCTCCCAGGGCACCGCCGATTGACTCGACGGCGATTGCCAGTGAATCACCGCTCCTGGTTGCAGAGCCCCTGGTGAGCAAGCTTGATACAAGGCTGTGAAAACCATTGGTTCTGTGATCTTCGTACAATAATCCGCCCGGCATTACCAACCTCATTGATACGAGGGGCGCTGTCTTGTCCACCTGCACCAGGGTCTGAACGCCGTGGCCCGCATTTGTTTGAATGATATTGTCATCAGGCCTGTTTATCTCGACGGGCTTGCCCTTGTGTGCCCCTGCACCATTAACAAGGGAACGGACCCGGCCGAGCAGTTGTTCCTCAGAGAACTTCCCGGCAGTGTCTTTGGGAAGGGCCACGGCCATCTTGAAGGAATCGGGCGTAAAAACATCGAATGCCGCTTGCATCACGTTGTCCGGCGTAACCGAGGCAAGCCTTTTCAAATATTTTTCCTCCAGGCCCGGGTTTTCCAGTATTCCGCTGTAGTAACCTGCCTTTCTGGCCCTGCCCTCTGCGGTTTCGTCCTGGAATACGATTTCACTTTCGATCATCCTCCTGGCCTTGGCCAGTTCGGACGAGGAGATTCCCTGGTCCAACAATCTTCGTATTTCCTGGCCCAGGGCATCGACTGCTTGTCCGGCCTGCTCCGGAGGAAATGTCAGGCCGCAGACCAACAGGCCCTTGTCACGCGGTGTAAAGGCAAAAGAATAGGCATCGTTCGCAACGCATCGTCCACGCTTTATTTCCCTGGACAGCCTCGAACTCTCGCCCTGGCCGAGAACGGTTGCGAGCAAGTCAGCCTCCACTACAATGTCCTCAAAGGCCGAAGGCGCTTGAAATGCAAGGAACAGGTACCCCTCTGTCGATGGCAATCCCACGATTTTGCAACCAGGCGTTGTTGGAGGGTTTGCTCCGGGAGGAGGTGTTCTCTTGGTGTCATCGCCCTTCCAGGGCGCGAAGAATTCGGACGCATCTTCAAGGGGCTTTTTGTCCGGCCCCCCGCTTATCACGAGCAGCGCCCGGGAAGGCACATAGTGACTCCTGAAAAACGAGAGCATATCCTGCCTGGTGAATGAGGATACGCTCTCCATGGTGCCCAGGATGGGCCTGGCATAGGGATGCTCGCCGTACATTTCTGAAAACAACCAGTCCTGGGCCTTTTTTGACGGAGAGTCATTGCTTCTTCGTATTTCTTCCAGGACGACTTCTTTTTCACGTTCTATCTCGTCCGGGTCGAGTAGGGCGTTCATTGCAGCATCGGACAGGACATCCAGGCCGAGAGCGGTTTCCTCGACCGGCACTACCAAGTGGTACACTGTTTCATCGTAGGATGTCCATGCATTGATATCACCACCTGCAGCTTCGATATCCCCTGCTATGGCTCCCACCTCCCTTTTCGAGGTTCCCTTGAAAAGCATGTGCTCCATCAAGTGGGCCATACCTGATTCATGCTCTTTTTCGTCGAAAGATCCGACCTTCATCCAAAGCTGTATGGCTGCGATATCGGAAGACGGATCCACGAGATGAAGGATTTCGAGGCCTGAGTCGAGATGGCGTACTTGGAATCTTTCACTGGTCATATTCATAATTGTTACCTGCTCTTATAGGAATTCAGATTGCCGTGAACCCGGATGGTTGAATACAAAGAGGCCCCTCTTGATGGGTGTGTTGACGTCCTCTTTGTCATAAAATGCCTATTTTTCCTCGAACTCGGCGTCTACCACATCCTCGTCTGAAGGCTTGGAACCGCTGTTCTCACCGGGCGGGGGGGGAGATCCCGCGGCTCCTCCCGGCGCCTGTTGGCTGGCCTGCTTGTACATCTCTTCCGCAAGCTTGTGCGATGAATTCAACAACGTCTCCTGCGCTGATTTCAAGGCATCTATGTCGTCGCCTTTTTGGGCCTCCCGCAAGGCCTCGAGCGCTTGTTCCACTGCTTTGCGGTCGTTTTCGGGAATCTTGTCTCCCTGCTCTTTCAAAAGTTTTTCAGTGCTGTACGCGAGCTGATCGGCCTTGTTCTTTTCCTCGACGATTTCCTTGTGCTTCTTGTCCTCCTCCTCATGCTCCTTGGCTTCCTTGACCATGCGCTTAATCTCGTCTTCACTCAGCCTGGACGAAGAAGTGATGGTGATGTGTTGCTCCTTATTCGTGGCCTTGTCCTTTGCCGTTACGTTCATGATGCCGTTTGCATCAATATCAAAGGTTACCTCTATCTGTGGCACGCCTCTCGGCGCAGGCGGAATTCCATCAAGGTAAAATTTGCCCAGGGAACGGTTGTCGGATGCCATGTTCCTCTCACCTTGCAGGACATGGACCTCGACCTGTGTCTGGTTGTCGGCTGCCGTAGAGAATATTTCGGTCTTCTTCGTAGGAATGGTCGTATTCCGGTCGATCATTTTTGTCATCACGCCGCCAAGAGTTTCGATCCCGAGAGAAAGCGGGGTAACATCCAGGAGAAGCAGGTCTTTGACCTCTCCGGAAAGAACTCCTGCCTGCACGGCTGCGCCGGCAGCCACGACCTCGTCCGGATTGACGCTCATGTTCGGATCCCGGCCGAAGAAATTCTTGACCGCCTCCTGGACCGCGGGAATCCTGGTGGATCCACCCACCAGGACCACCTGGTTGATGTCTGCGGGCTTCTTGTCGGCATCTTGCAGGGCCTTCTTACAAGGGCCCAGGGTTCTCTCGATTATGTCGCCGATCATACTTTCCAGCTTGGCCCTTGTAAGCTTGATCTGCATGTGTTTCGGGCCGGATGCATCGGCAGTCAAAAACGGCAGGTTGATCTCGGTTTCCAACGAAGACGAGAGTTCTATCTTGGCCTTTTCAGCCGCCTCCTTTAATCTCTGCATGACCATCTTGTCGCCCGACACATCCACTCCCTGGTCTTTTTTGAACTCGGCCACAAGGTAGTCGATTATCTTCTGGTCGATATTGTCGCCCCCGAGGTGGGTATCTCCATTGGTGGATGCAACCTCGACGACCTTGTCTCCGACTTCGAGTATGGAGATGTCGAATGTCCCGCCGCCGAAATCGTACACCGCGATCGTGTGATCTTCTTCCTTGTCCAGGCCATAAGCCATTGCTGCTGCAGTTGGCTCGTTCACGATTCGAAGTACTTCGAGGCCGGCTATGGTTCCTGCATCCTTTGTTGCTTGGCGCTGGCTGTCATTGAAGTATGCCGGCACGGTGATGACCGCCTTCTTGACCTCTTGTCCCAGGTATTTCTCTGCAGCTCGTTTGAGCTTCTGCAATATCCTGGCGGATATTTCCGGCGGTGTGTACTTCTTTCCCTTTACCTCCACCACTGCAAGGTCATTGTTTCCCTGCACCACCTTGTACGGGACCATCGATATTTCTTCCGCAACCTCACCCAGTCTGCGGCCCATGAAGCGCTTTATCGAGTATACCGTGTTTTCAGGATTGGTTACCGCCTGGCGGCGCGCCACCTGCCCGACAAGCACTTCACCCTTTTCCGTAAACGCTACCACGGATGGAGTGGTTCTATTGCCCTCTTCATTCGTAATAATCTTCGGGTCGCCGCCTTCCATGACCGCAACTACCGAGTTTGTGGTGCCCAGGTCGATTCCGATTATCTTGTCAGCCATCTTACTTCCTCCAAGTTATTGGCCTTCTGCCTTGACAGGGCCATAGTAATTACAACCCTGGTTTTCGAAAGGCAAACAAAAAAAGCAGGCCCTCCTGTTCTTTTTTCCGATACACAATATCCCTTCTATCTGCCATTTTGGAACCTTCTCTCATCATCTTGATGGAGAAAATTCCCACCGGCTTGTTTCAGCCCATGGTTTTCAATAAGCATGTCTCATCGCTGGTTTTATTAATGGACACGAGGAGTATCGGTGTCAAGGGGTCCCCTTGTAATATGATTACAGAATACCGATTCGAGGATAAAATCGGCGCATTTTTTAAATCTTTTTCCTCCAAGGAGTGGCAACAACATTCAATTTGAGTTATGTAACCGGATGCGGAGGTGCCTCGTTGAACAACATGGCAGGAATCTTGGATAATATTATTAACCACGCGTCAGGACTGGCCGGCCTCGGGTGGCGGGACATCTTGATGTGGGTCATTGCCTCAAGCTTTCTGTACCTGGGAATCCGCAAGAGGGTCGAACCATTGCTATTGGTTCCCATCGGTTTTTCAGCATTGCTGGTGAACCTGCCTGCAGCCGGCCTGACCGTGGCCCATCATGGACTGCTCTGGTTTTTCTATCATTACGGGCTTGAAACCGAAATAGCCCCTTCGATAATATTCCTCGGATTGGGCGCGCTCACTGATTTCGGCCCATTGCTGGCGGCGCCAAGGACATTGCTTCTGGGTGCGGCGGCACAATTCGGTGTGTACGCCGCCATGTTTGGGGCATTGATCCTGGGATTTACACCGGCAGAGGCATGCTCGATCGGAATCATCGGCGGCGCAGACGGACCGACCACCATATATACCACCGTGCACCTTGCGCCGCACCTATTGGGTGCTACTGCCTTGGCCGCATATTCGTACATGGCACTCGTGCCCATAATACAGCCTCCAATCATACGATTGATGGTCAACAAGGAAGAGCGGGGCAGGGTCATGAAACAGCTCCGTAAGGTTCCGAAAATCGAGAAGGTTCTCTTTCCCATCCTAATGACTGTAATCGTGGGGATTCTCGTTCCCGCCGCCGTCCCCCTGATTGGAATGCTTGCGCTCGGAAACCTGTTCAGGGAATCCGGAGTGGTACCAAGGCTCTATGACGTTTCCCAGAATGCCCTCATGAATATTGTCACGATTATCCTTGGCCTTGGTGTCGGCTCTACCATGGAAGCCCGACTGTTTCTTCAGACAAAGGTCCTGGAGGTGTATTTTCTCGGCTTGGGTGCTTTCATCTTTTCGACCTTTGGCGGTATCCTGTTTGCCAAGTTCCTGAACTTGTTCCTGAAAGAAAAGATAAACCCCATAATCGGCGCAGCCGGTGTGTCCGCCGTGCCCATGGCCGCCAGGGTCGCCCAGGTAGAAGGGCAGAAGGCCAATCCCAAGAACTATCTTCTCATGCACGCCATGGGGCCCAACGTGGCCGGTGTTATCGGAACCATTGTGGCGGCGGGAGTATTCATTACAATGCTCGGCTGATTTTACGGCTCTGTCAGGGCGATACGACACATGGAGAAGGAATGCGTGTCTATTGTTACACACCTTTTCACCTGTGCAGGTCCAACCTGCTCGACTTGGCCCGGATTCGACAATTGGTCGGTTCAGAAAGTGAGCATGGTTTGGAGTTGGTCGATGATCCAAGTGGAGCCGACGTTATTATAATAACGACATGCGCCTTTGACCAGGAGCACGAAAATTCATCTTTGAATGAATTAGCCAGGATAAAAAGAGAATTCCCTGCTGCAAAGCTGGTTGTCGGCGGCTGTCTCCCGGAAATCGATCCTGTTGCAATGGAATCATTCGAGCCGGACGCAGTATTTTCACCACGAAAATTCGATCAACTGGCATCTTTCCTTGATTTGAAACCAGGCCTTGATTCCGAACCAGGTTCAATACAGGAACTGGAGTCGGAATGCGGATCTTTCGAACTTCCAAGGCCGTTGGAATACAGGCTGCAGGCAATGGCCTGGAATGTTGTTTCAGGCTTGCGGAAAGGTTTACTTGCCTTCGGTATTTCCAGCATGGGCCTGGACACACTCTACAGGATCGGCTTTCACTATTCGAAGCAAACACTATTCGTACGCGCCACTGAAGGATGCCTTGGTTCTTGTACGTATTGTGCAATCAGGAAGGCCAGGGGAACCCTGAAAAGCAGGCCGATTGAGAGGATTAGTGCTGCCGTTCAAGCCGGATTGAACAAGGGTTTCGATACCATAGCCCTTGTTAGCGATGACTTGGCCTCGTACGGTAGGGACTTGGGTGTCGGGTTGCCCGACTTGCTGGAAAACCTGGCTCGCCTTGAAAAAGGTTTCGAACTGGCCCTTGACAATGTAAATCCTGCGGGTCTTGCAGTGTTGAAAAAGGATCTCTTTCGCTTTTTTGAAAAAAACATGGTTTCGTACATGGAAGTGCCTGTCCAATCCGGAAGCAACAGGATCTTGAAGCTCATGGGCCGGCCTTACAGGGCAGAGGATGCTTTTTTTAACCTTGATGAAATAAAAAAACGCTTTCCAAGGGTTATTCTTGCAACCCACATAATGGTCGGCTTCCCAGGTGAGACCAGGCAGGATTTCGAGGAGTCCTGCCAATGGATCAGGAATGCGCCGGTGGACCATTTCACCATACTGGCCTATCAGGAGAGGCCGGGAACACCTGCAGCAGGTTTCGACAACAAAGTGCCCATGCGCGAGAGGCGAGCCAGGAAAGCCAAGGCCCTTGCATTGGCTGGAAAAAGGTTCTTGTCGAATCTATTATGTTTCAGGAAATACCAGGCTGCTTGATTGTGACTTTTGTTTCCGACACCGGTAATTCCGGATATTCCAGG
>JAADFL010000163.1 GCA_013152945.1 Deltaproteobacteria bacterium
CCTATGACGCAGGAGAAGATGCCTAGTGAAAGAAGAAACAAGTTAAACGTAAACCGCTCTCTCTTGCTGGTCATGACTCACCTCCGGCGAGTTTGTTTTTTTGAAAATTAAAGAAATTCCGGAAATTGTCAAGTCTTACCGCGTTAGCCGTCCAGGTTGTTGGTTGTCATGCGCAGCCGGGCGATTAGAAAGCAGGCCTGATGCGGATAAACCCATCGGCAACGGCCGGCAACGGCTCTAACTCAATTCTACGGTCTCCAAGTACTCGGGCACGCTTGCTTCCATGCCCATGTCCTGAATGGATTCTGCGAGGCTTGTCGAAGCTTTGCTCTCACCGTGGACGATAAAGGTTAGGTTTTTTTTGGTTTGCCGCCCAGGTTTTCCAGCAGGGTCAGGAGTCCCCGCCTGTCTGCATGTGCCGAGAAACCGTCTATTACAGTCACATCGGCCCTTACCGGCCAGTACTTGCCGAAAATTTTCAGTTCGTTTTCTCCGTCGAGCAGGCTCCTGCCTCTTGTCCCTTCCGCCTGGTAACCTACGAGTAGAATAGTGTTCCTGGGATCACCGGCCCTGTTTACGAGATGGTGGAGAATCCTGCCGCCTGTAAGCATTCCACTGGCCGAGATTATGATCGCCGGCCCCCTGAGATTATGGAGTGCCTTGGATTCTTCCACGCTTTTGCAAAAACGCACCTTGGCCGGGGAAAAAGGGGCTTGCCCGGTTTCGAGCAGGTATTTCATTTCCAGGTTGTGAGCTTCATCGTGTTGCCTGTACAGGCCTGTAACGTCGACCGCCATCGGGCTGTTTACGGCAACCGGCAGTCTTGGAATAAGTCCGTCATCTTCGAGCCCCTTTAGGGTATGAAGTATTATCTGGGTCCTGCCGACTGCAAATGCAGGTATCACCAGCACGCCGTTGCGTTCGGCGGTCTTGTTGACGATCTCCGCCAGGGGAGCCGTGGGATCGTCACTCTTATGCTCCCGGTTACCGTACGTGGACTCCATCAGGAGATAGTCGGCGCCGTTCGGCAGCATCGGCTTGGGCATGATGTCGTCCGTGAATCTTCCAATGTCACCGGAAAACAGGATTTTCCCGCCCTCTGCTTCCAGCATTATGCTGGATGCTCCGAGAATGTGACCGGCCTTGTACCAAGTGGCCTTAACACCCTTGATTATTTGTTGCGGCTCTTCGAAAGGTACGCCTCTTATCAGCTTGAGCGATTCTTTCGCCTCGGCCTCTGTATAAAGGGGCATGGCGGGACTGTGTTTTGAAAAGCCCTTCTTGTTTGCATATCTTGCGTACTCTTCCTGTAAGTGGCCCGAGTCGGGCAGGAGTATCTTGCATAGATCTCTTGTCGCCTCCTGTGCAAAGACCTTGCCTGTAAAACCTTCTCTCACCAACTTGGGCAAGTACCCCGTGTGGTCCAGGTGGGCATGTGTAAGCAGGACGGCATCCAATTCCACCGGATCGAATGGAGGCATGTCCCAGTTTCTCTGCCTTAGCTCTTTAAGGCCCTGATAGAGTCCACAATCCACCAGTATTTTTCTGCCGTTGATTTCGACCAGGTGCCGTGAACCTGTAACAGTATTGTTGGCGCCACAAAACTTAATTTTCAGCTTTCCCACTTTTTCCTCCTACTATTTGTATCTCCCAATGAATATTAATGATAGATCAAGTCCGGGGGCAGGCGGTCACCCTTGCTTTTCTTTCCATGACGCCTTTTCTTTGTGCGATCTTTTTTTTCCAATTTGTAACTCGTAATATTCCCCGTGCGACCGGTAATGCGATTGATGTTTCTATTATTCTGTATGTACTTAACAACCGATTCTCTCATGCTTACTTCATGGTGTGAGATGCCTGTCGCATTCTTGAATACCGTGTATCCATCGCCGCCTGCCAGGAGAAAATCCTGAAACACGACTTTGTACGAACCGTCAGGTCTTACCATGCCTTTTTTATGTACTTTCACCGAAGTAATCCTGTGGCCCACCGGAGCGGACGGGTCCAGGGTTACCGTGGCTCCGGCCAGTTCCAACAGGCCGTTATCGAGCGATTCCTCAAACATTTTAAATAATTGTCTGCCTGTTAAGATTCCGGAAACAAGGTGATCCGTAAAAGGCAGGGTCTTGTACAATGCTCCATAGGTTATTACACCAGGGCCCAGGTCGGACCTGATGGCCCCCGAGTTCGTAACCGCCAGGTCAGCGCCCGGCACAAAGCTCAACATGGCACGAGTTACCAAGGCCCCCAGGGGTGATCCAAACTTTCCCATTCTTGTAAGGCGTAATTTCAGCGTTCCTATTATGTGTGTCTTTAGCCTTCGAATCGGTCGCATCTCCTTTTCAACAGCATCAGCGATTTTCTTGTTTCTGACTATGGGCTTGCCCATGTACCTGCCGGCCTTTGTTTTGCCACCGCCGTTGTCCGCCCAAATGGTTTGCGGCGGGTGGATCAGGACCTGAAATCTCGATGCCCTGCCCGAGTCATCATCCACAGGGATGTCCACTCTGGAAAAAGCCGTCCCATAGGCATAGGCCTGGACAACCGGCACACCGTGCACCACCAGGTCGAGCCTGGAATGGGTATGAGCAGCACAGATGAGATCCGCCGCCTTGTCTCCAAGCGCGCCCGGACCGATTGCTCGTGCCAGGTCTATGACCTCGCCCTTGAAATTGGAGTCTTCCGTGTCCCAGTGGGCTCCCATGTGTGCCAGCACAATGATTATGCTTGCACCTTTATGCCTAAGTTTGAATATTTCACGTTTGACTGCATCTGAAGTTGGTGTAAACGTTATATCAGTCACATTTGCCGGGTTCGTGACCTTACCTGTGGAAACAGTGGTAACACCTATTATTCCAACCGGTATGCCGCCTTGTTCAATCAAAACCGAAGGCTTGAGAAAACCCGGGGCAATGGGTTTTCCCGTGTCCCTGAATACTGCGTTGGCCAGGAGGAATGGAAACCCTGCCGCCCTGGAGTTTTCCTTGATTGCCCCAAGGCAGTCATCCAACGGAGTTGTAGGAGTCGACGAAGGCCCCTTGGGCCCGAAGTCGAACTCATGGTTGCCGATTGCAACTGCTTCGTAACCAAGCATGTTGTAGAATTTCACAATGGGTCTTCCCTCGGCCAGGTCGGAGACAAGGGTGCCTTGCCACATGTCACCTGCATCCAGGAGCAAGACCTGATCGTCATTGGCCTGTTTGAGTATTTGCAAATAGCCTGCAAAATACGCCAATCCGCCGACTTTCCTGCCCTTGGACCAGTACCGAACCCGGGGTTCGATTCTTCCATGGAGGTCGCAGGTGCATACCACGCTCAGGGTGCGTGCATCGACTGTCCTGTAAGTAATTATCGTGCCTGCGGCCAGCGCTAAAAAAATCACCAGGTGTTTGGCTTTCGACTGTTTTATTTTTCCCATATTCAAGTACAATAAACTTCTCCTTTACCGATTCTTAACACACTGGATCGGCTGTGGTAAAGTACGACTCGCTGCAGTATTATTGTTTGCATGATTGTTTAAGGAAGTTTTTTGTTTTATAGAGACAATGTTTGTGTGTGATAATTCGCCCTTGGTAAAAGAGGGTATCGGTAACAGGGAGTATTGAAATGAGAGGTATGCTTGGTTCAATTGCAATGCAATTGTTTCTCTTATTTTTGGGCTTTATGGCTGCGGGCCTTGGTTGCAGTGATTCGACGTCAGCAAATCATAACAATGGAGATTCAGATACTGATATAGACACGGATGTGGACCTGGATCTGGATTTGGATACCGACACTGACACCGACACTGACACGGACACCGACACAGATACGGACACCGACACAGATACGGACACGGACACTGATATGGACACCGACACTGACACTGACACCGACACTGACACCGACACTGATACGGACACGGACACTGATACGGACATTGACACAGATACGGACATTGACACAGATACGGACATTGACACAGATACGGACACGGACACCGACACCGACACCGACACAGATACGGACACCGACACAGATACGGACACCGACACCGACACTGATACGGACACTGACACCGATACAGACACAGACACTGACACTGACACTGATACAGACACCGACACTGACACTGATACAGACACGAACAAGGAGAAAAATCCTGGTGAAGCATGCCGTTGTGATTCGGATTGCCTGGCGCCTGCACTTGGCTCGATTCCTGTTTGCCTCTATGGAATATGCATGACCTATTCGTACAAGAAGTGTTCCAACCCTGGTTCAACCGGTGAATGCCCGGAGCATATGAGGTGTTGGGGGCTGCAAGGCACAAGTGATTACTTCTGTTGGCCTGATTGCGACTATTACAAGTGTGACGGTGCATGCGACTATGATGGATCGTGTGTCATGACAGAGCAGAATTGGTGTGATCCATCGTGTGGTCACTACTGCCAAGGCGGCTCTGATTCTGACACGGACACCGACACGGATACGGATACAGACACGGATACGGATACAGACACGGATACGGATACAGACACGGATACGGATACGGATACAGGCACAGGCCCTGGTGAAATTCCGGTTGATATCAGGGCTGATACCAACAGGGACGGAATAGTGGACCTTGACGATCCGGCGGATGATTTGAACGAAGATTCCTGGGACAATGAACATGGCGCTGTTTTCCTGGCCAACATCGACGACGATGAGGAATCGTGCCCGGCCAAGGGGCCGGACGATGAGCTGGCTGCGTGCAATGATGCTGCAGACCAGGTAGTGAACGGGCCGGATGATCTGCTCGATATGGCAATGCTCAAGACCAGGCCATGGCCGGAAGCGCCCAAGGGCACGTACGGAACTGTCACGATCGACTCCAAGGCAGGTCCGTTTGTAAGGCTCTTCATGAAGAACCAAGACAAGTACGATGTCTTCGATCCTGACAATGACCGGCTTAACACTGATGATATAAAAAACGGTGCGACCTTTTACATGGAGGGCAAGGACATAGTAAGAAACAAGGATGTGTGGGATGGGTTTGCCACAGTGACATACTCGATTTATCCGCAGGGATTGGGCGGTGCGGTCCGTGATAAGGTTATGTTGAGAATTTCGCCAGTGATTTTACAGCATCACTTGCACGAGCCGTATCTTGTTTTTGCTTCACCCATACCCGGATATTCCGGGGCAAGCGATTTCATTAACGATCTCGAATCAGCAGTGCAGGATTCTTCGGTTCAGGCTCAGATCCGGACTTTCGACGTGGATGATCAATGGGCCCAGGATTATCTCGAGCCTGCATACATGTCCATGCCTGCCCGGTCCGGAGCACATATCATCAGGGTATTTCTTAGGTCGGCTAATGTAACCAATCCCTGGAGTAGTTCATATCCATTGAGGCCTGCAGGCAGGGTGGTGTTCACAGAACTTCGCGGACCTGACCAGGCAGGAATACAACAGTATGACCGGTACCACGACCAGGACATGGACAGCCTGAATTCGTTCGGCAACCTGGAGACGATTCCTCCTTACCGGTTCAACGGCAATTCTTATCCGCTGGGACGGATCTTCAGGGGCTCTGTCCCCAGTATGCATCCGGACCAATCCTTCCAGAGGATGCTGGAGTCACAGGGCGTACAACCGCCGGTATACATAGATACTTCGTGGCTGGTGGTGGGCCACGTGGATGAGACAATAAGCTTTGTGAAATCGGATAATCCAAGGGGATGGACCATTGCAGTGAACGATCCGGCCCTGGCCAAATCAATGTTGGAGGATCTTCGAGACCAGGGATACGGACAGGTCAAGATGTTCGAGGGCATGAGTTGGATCAACCAGTGGGGCAATGAGTACCCGGCGGATATCAGTATAAACGCGGTCTTGAACGATTCGAATGTCATGGGAGCCAGTGCGGAAGCAGTGGTGGAGATTGATTCCGAGCTCAAGATCTTGAAGCAGGAGACAGGAATTACCGACCAGGAACTGTTGAAGGTTCCGTTTCTGCATTTCAAGACACAGGGAGCTTCTCTGGCATATCAACCAGGCACTATAAACGGGCTCTCGCTTGGAGAGGATGATTTTCTTGCTCCGGATCCACATGGACCGGTCATTTCGGGCAAGGACGTGTTCAAGGAACAGTTGGAAACAGAGTTCGGCAAGAACAATATCAAGGTGCACTGGATAGAAGACTGGAACCTGTTGCACAGGAACTACGGCGAAGTACATTGTGGCACCAATTCGGTTAGAAAGGTGCCGAAACAAGACAAGTGGTGGGAGGTGGCGGAATGAAGACGAATAGAAAATACAATGACAGTAAATTTCTTTACCTCGTGCCGGTTTTCCCGATCGTTTTTTCAATCTTCTTTGGTTGTTCCAATAAACCCGGTGTAACAAATGCCCCGGCTTCAATGTCTCTGACAAGGCAGGACAAGGCGACTCTGGCAGCGCTCGACAAGACAATAGCCAAGGCAAAGGCCGGGGCCATGTCCGGATATTTCGGGAAGGTGGATCTTCTCATGAACAGGGTGCCGTACCTTAAAAAGACTAAAAGAGGGCGTTTTGCAGTAGTTACGCCGTTGCTCGAGTCAATCGGCTCGAGTGCCGCCTTGCCCATGATCGAGAAGTTGAGGCACAAGGAAAAGCCGGGAGGCTTCTCCGAATCATCGTGGATTGCCTGGAGGATTGGATTATTGGAAGCATTGTCGGACTTCAAGGACAAGAGAGCGCTCATCGTGGCAAAGGATATTCTTTTGGATCCAAATACCGGGGAGCCCGTGGCTCGTGCGGCGGCAAGTGCAATAGGGACTCTTGGAGGTGAGCAGGAGAGCGAAATGTTGATATCGATTGCTTCCAAAAAGGATGAAAAAGGTCTTGCAGTGCTTACCGCCCTGGGCCGGGCAAGAGAACCAAACGTCATCGAGTTCCTTGGCCGGGTAATGAGCACGGACACCGACAGGGCAAGGATAAAGGCGGCAGTAAGGTCCATGCGTACATTGGCCAACAAATGGGCCTGGCGGAGCGGGAGCCTGGGAACGAGAGACGAACAAGAGGAGTTCCAACAGAAGGCGACACGAAAACTGCTTATTGGATTCAAGGCCCACTTTCAGGATCCGTTGCTGAACGAAGAGTTTGTAAAGGCATTGGAGGTTGTGGATTGGCCGGGTGCAACCGGTATATTGGATGCTATGATGGAGCATGCAAGTTCGCAAGGGCTTCAAAAGGCATTGAGTGAATTAAAGACAAGGCTTGAGAACAATCCGTTGAACAGGAAATGAAAGTGCCCTGTCCATGGATACTTAAAGTTTTTATGAGCGGGTCGATTACGCGGGTAAGCAGGTTGTCCTGTTTGCCGGTCGTTTATTATGTTTTGAAAAGAAAATGTTTTCATACTATGTTTCCAAAACCCGGTTGTTCGGTGTCTTGAGTTGCCGGATGCTGAAATTCGTGGTGAAAAAGGGTATCAGGAGTTTGCCGGTTTATTATGGGAAGGAACAATAGGAGGAAAAAATGAAATACTTGAGGGTGACAAGCTTGTTACTTGGTCTCTTTTTGACGGCGTGGTTTGTTGCGGCATGTTCCAGTGGCAGCACTTCGCCAAATGGTGACACCGATGTAGACACCGACACCGACACTGATACAGACACAGACACCGATATCGACACGGACACAGACACGGACACGGATGCAGATACAGACACGGACACGGATGCAGATACGGACACGGACACGGATGCAGATACGGATACGGACACGGATGCAGATACGGACACGGATACAGACATTGACACCGACACCGACACCGACGTTGACACCGACACCGACACTGACGTTGACACCGACACCGACACTGACGTTGACACCGACACCGACACCGACGTTGACACCGACACCGACACTGATGTTGACACCGACACCGACACTGATGTTGACACCGACACCGACACTGACGTTGACACCGACACCGACACAGACACCGATGTAGACACCGACACCGACACAGACACAGACACAGACACTGACACGAGCCAGGACTTCAGGGTCCTAAGCCTGACTCCAGGGGATGGTTCCCTGGATGTTCCCACTACTACCGACGTAGAGGTGGCGTTCAGCAAACCCGTGGATTTCAACAAGGATTTTTATGTGCTGCTCGCTCCGGCTCCCCCGAACGGCTATCCAACCCCCAATGTCAGCCAGGATTTAAAGACCTTTTCATGGAAAAACATGACCCTGGCCGCTGATACACAATACGTGTTGATGGTGATACTGGCATACAGCCAGGATGGAGATACCCTGGCCCAGGCCGGGGAAGCCATATTCACAACCGGTTCAGCTTTGCCTGACACCAGCATTTCAGGCACTGTCCTGTATTTTCCGAATCCTGTTCCTGATTATTTCCCGACAGACTTGTCATCCGCTTCTGTCATCGCTGAAAGTGAACTCGGCATGCCTACGGCTGACAATACCTTTGGCTTGGGACCTGTATCATCTGAAGGAGCTTACTCCATAGACTACATCAAGCCGGGCCAGTACTTTTTATTCAGCGCCATGTCTGTGGCCGGGAACACATATTTTGGCATTCATGATGGGGATGGTGACGGAATTCCCTTCGAATCAACCGACAAGGTCGGTATTTCGAACGGCGAACACTTGAAGGAAAAGAACATCAAGTTGTTTCTCGATAGTTTCAGCCTGGTTGAAAACTCGCCGTTACAAGGACAGACCTCGGTACCAAAGGACATTACAGCGACTGTCAAGTTCAGTGCACGCATCGATGCGGCAGCGAGCAAGTTCTACCTGACCCCGGAGCCCGTGTCGCATTCGGAACTAAAAAGCGCCCAGGACGGCTTCGGCGCCGAGATGGACCTGAAGTTGGCCGATAATACGAGCTATGCAGGCCTTATCGAGGACATTGTCGGTCAGGACGGCGGTTCCCTGGCCAATCCTACATTGGTTAGGTTCACCACCGGCAATGCGCTGCCCACCGGTGTTGTAGATGGAAAGGTGGAACTTGGCGGTGATGTCCCGTCTGTTATAATCGACGGTGAGATAATGGTTTACCTGGCCGAGGCCAGGCCGGCCTCGCCGAACGCGTCAATGGGTGAACTCGGCGTTGCAGGTTTCCAGGTACTGCCCAGTACAGGTGGTGATTTCAAGCTCGAAAACGTGCCTGCAGGCACGTACACACTGTTTGCCTTTGCCCGTTTAAAGTCGGGACAGGCTGCATCAGCGGCATTGGCGTACCTGGATGTGAATAATGACCAGGCATATACGGATGATGACCTGTTCGCCCTGGCCAAGGGAGAGCACAAGACAGTCAATATCACACTGAATCCATGGGTGGGTACAGGTACTATTTCAGGCAAAGTGAGCCTGGATTCTGGTTTGTCGGGGCTGCTCGATTCTCCAATCGGAATAACCGTCATGATTTCACTGGACCCGCTATCCATAGGCAAGACACCCAAGATAGTAGGGACCACTGTCATCAACAACGAGGACGGCTCTTTCACGGTAACCGGCCTTTTCCCTGGTGATTATTATGTGTCCGGCATCTATTTCTTCCAGGGAGGCGGTTCGGCTGTCGGTGCATATCCCTCATTGTTGAGTCAACAGAGTGTGACACTTGGTGAAGGCGGTAGCCTGAAGGACATCAACTTTACCATGTACAAATTATAGAGCAAACGGCTTAAAAGCCCCTGCCAATAAAATTTTCCGCATATTGCTGTTTATCTTGCTGTTTTTATTGGCGTCCGGCTGATGTTGCTTCTCCTTGAAATGTTTGGGCATGCTTTTCCCATGACACGTGGGTTTGCAAAATGATCCTGCCTGGTTGAGGGATTTTTCCCTTTCGACTTGTTCCGGCTAACTAATGATGACTATGGCTTTGGCTGGGGGACAAGGATTCGAACCTTGACTTACGGGGCCAGAACCCGCCGTCCTGCCATTAGACGATCCCCCAGTTATTTTTTGTTGTTCTTATCGATCTTGCGGCCCTTCTTACCGGCGCCGATGGGTGTAACATTTTTCGGATCCGGATACGACTTGCGCTTGAGAATATAGATATGGACTACTCCCTTGTACTGGCTGATGTTGACTCCATTCCATCCATCCTTGGACACACTGTTCGAAATGTGGACGACCTTGGCCGCAGGGATGTTCATTACCTGTCTTATCCTCTTGCCGTGCCACTTGCCTTGTCTGCTGAAAAGCTTTCTGAAGAACTTGACGGTATGTCGCAGGTCGTACGGAGAAACGTACCTGTCCTCTGCCACCTTTTTCGAGCCCCTGGGCAACATGAGACCATATACCACCGGGTTGTCTGCAATTGCCGTTCGGGGCAGCGCCGCCATGATCAAGGAAACAACAACTATGGACTTTCCAAAGAGCATCATGGTGAAAGTAGATAACTTCGGATGATGGCCATGTCAAGTCAAAACATCAGGTGATGCAACCTGCCGGCGGCAAAAAGCGCGGCAATGTCCATGGACAGGGCGACCATGCCATGTATCAAGGCACAGTACAAAACCGACCTTGTCCGCAGGGCGAGAATGCCCAGGGCCACACCTGCTATGATCGAAGCAAATGCCTCCGGCTGTGGTTTGCCAACGTGGAGGAGGGCGAACGGAACGGTTTGGACAAGTACGGCGTACGTTCCGCCGATTGCCTCTTCCAGGGAAAACAGCATGAATCCGCGAAAAAAGAACTCCCATGCAAAGAAATAGCCCATGTAAGCAGACTCATAGATTAGAAATTCCAGGGGGCCGGAGCCTGCATTACTGCACAAGGGGTACTTATGTTGAAAAGATGGCAACTGGGCTGCCGCCGTTACAATGGGAAGCATTACCATGATAGAGATTGCCGATATTATTAGGCCTTGTTTCCAATTGCCCAAGGAAAGGCCCAACCCGGAAATCGGTCGGCCTGTCATGAGCTTCCATGAAAGTAAGGGAATTAAAGCCAGCAGAAGCAGTGTGCTGGTGTACCAATAGATGTATGGAAAAATAGGTACGAAGCGACCGCGGACCGGGAAAAGACCGTACAGGTTTGTACGAAAGAAGCTGGTGCTGCCGTAATATTCATATGCCAGCAGGAAAAATGCTCCTCCAACCAGGGCGAGCATGGCCCTTGAATCGGTCTTTTTCAATTCCCTGAATGCTTCTCCTATGGTTTTTGTGATATTCATGCGGTTTTTATAATGTTCATATTTTTATGGTTTTGTAAAAAGCCGGGAGAGGTCTTGTCGAATAATTCAGGCCTTTTATTCAAAATCGCCAAGCTCCGGGCTTTATGCTCCGTTTTTACGAAGCTGTCCTATGTCGGCCAAGTATATGTTATCGAAAGCATCCGGGGCAAGGAGCTTGTCGGGTTACATCATGTTGGTAACGCATTCGATTGACAGGCCCGGACCATAAGGGCTAGGTTTCATTACATGGAGAAGAGCATGCGCCTGTCTTTTATCATTTTGTGGTCGTTGTGCCCGTTCTTCCTTTTGTCCTGGACCCAGGAGCGGGTTAACGGCGATTCAGGAGCCGGTCTGCATTGGTGTACCTCGAGAGTAAACATTTGGCTGAATGAAGACGGGAGTTCCAAGATATCAGGCGGAAAGGATCTGGATGCATTACGCACAGCAATGGATGTATGGAACTCTGTGGAATGCAACCACCCAGAGCTGGTAGAGGTTGGGCTTACACAGGACCGCGACAAGCACGGCAAAGGTACCCCGGCCAGGAACTTCATAGTCTGGCGGACCAGGGACGAATGGGAACAGGCTGGATATTCCTTTTCAGCGCTTGCCATGACAACACTGTGGTACGATCCTGGTTCCGGCAGGGTGTACAAGGGCACAATGGAGTTCAATGATACACAGAATTGGAGCGTTGGTACGCCTGTAACAGGGACCGATGTCTGGAACACGGCGTCACACGAGTTCGGCCACTTCATCGGCATGGATCACAGCAAGGATCCCAACGCGACAATGTATCCGTACACAGGCGGACATGACATGGTCAAGCGTGACCTGAATAATGATGATATCAACGGAATTTGTTCCATTTACAGCAAACCATACAAGGATTGCTCGGACAACGGGTGTGGTTGCACAAATGGCTCCGGCTCAATAAGCATGGGAATGGTGGCGCTGTTGCTTTTAATCCTCCTTGTTTTTGTATTGAGATCGAAGGCAGGTGAATATTGAGAGACTTTAGTCGATTCGAAGCGATGGCGGATCTGTACGACAGGAATTACCGGCATGCGGTTCCGTTTTACGATGAGTTGCACCAGATATTGGCTACGACCATCGGACACGTTTTATCAAGGCAGGCGCTCGTTTTGGATTTGGGTTGCGGGACCGGTGAAATAGGCAGGAGAAGCCTCACCCTGGTGCCAGAGGCAAGCTGGGTGCTGGTGGATGGTTCAGAAGCCATGTTGAGACGGGCAAGGGCCATTCTCATGGGCAGGGTGCGGGATGCACTTGTAGGCGATTTCACCGGCCGGGATATCTGGTCCCAGTTAAAAAACCTGGATGCGGTTGTATCCTCGTTTGCCTTTCATGCCATAGACGATAATGAGAAGAGATTGGTCATGGAAAATGTCGCCAATGCACTGAAACCCGGCGGCATTTTCCTGATCGGCGACCTGGTCAAGGTAAAGGGAAACACCGAGGCCATGATTTACAAGAGTTTGGTAAAAGAAAACATGGATAGGAGCTTGAAAGAGGGGTTGCTGGAACCGGCGTTTTTCGAAAAAGAATTTCATCGAAAAGAAGGGGATTCTTGGGAGGAAATGCCTGCAGGCCTGGAAGAGCAATTGGAGTGGATATCCAGGGCCGGGTTGGAACCTGTCCTCATATGGAAATATCTCGGCGTGGCGCTTTTCGGGGGCGTGGCGCGGGAATCCACAGCACAACGGAGTAATTAGAGGGGATGAGGAGACTCGTTCTTTCAACTCTCTTTTTTGGGGCGAACATATATTTTGCCGTATTTGTGTTTCCCTGCCTGGCGGGATGCCAGAAGATTGGAGAAGAGATCGGGACAAAGGCGGCTCAAAATATACATGACATGTTTTCTTCAAGCCATGACAAGAGAGGCCGGGGAAAGGATGAAGGAGCCACAAAGGCTGAAGGAGATAATGTATCCAAGGCGCAGTCATTACATGACCGGCATGGTTCGGCGGTCCGGGCCCCGGTTAATGGTGTGGAATCAAGGGCATTTCATGAGAAAAAGGGGCGAAAAAAGAGAGGCCGCAGGGGATTGCCGGCCGTGTACGTGGATTCGAAGGGAAAGATTGTTCGAGTCGACTCTGTGGACAAGGTTCCGAAGAGATTCAGGAGAACAATGATTGTTATGGGCTCACGCCTTCCCGATACCAAGGGGAAGAAAAGAGTCAAGGCCGGGCATGCCAAGGAAAAAAAGGGAACTCTTGAAAGGCAATTGGACAAGGTCATATCCATCTGGAAGAACGCTGTCTCTGATAATTCAAAAAACATGGACAGGAAAAAACAGCGTAAGGGCAACAAGGTGATTATGTACCAGACATCCTGGTGCCCTGCTTGCCGGGCAGCCAGGAGTTACATGGACAAGCAAGGTATAGATTACACCACCAGGAACGTCGAGAGTGATGCTGTTGCAAGGAAGGAGTTCAGGAAGTACGGGGGCAGGGCCGTTCCTCTTCTGGTCGTGAACGGCAAGGTGATTAAAGGGTTTGATCCCAATGCATTGGAAAAGGCTTTGAAAAAATAGGGGATGGGCTAAGCGCCAATGATATCAAGAAGTAAGAACCCTCCGTCCCCGTTTGTGGTGCCCGTTTGTTCTCAACCTCCGGCCACCATGGCCAAGTGCTGACTGGTGATGATCATCATTGTGATCAAATAGGCCAACTGGACGACCGCCAGCCCGGTTACCAGGAATAGAGGCCACCACCTGGAACGAAAACGCCAGACCACGAACGCCAGGCCGGCCAGCACGATCGCCCAGAGGGGAAACCAGAAGAAAGGGTCGTTTTGGAGGCTGCTTCCCGAGTTCCAGAACCCGTGCAGGATTTCGGGCACCTCGAATTTCTGGCCGTGATCCAGGTACCAGTCGACCGTCGCGGGCACGTAGAACAAGAAGACCCATGCGGAGAACAGTTGCACACCCGAAAGGAATGCATAGCCGATCCAGTTGATGCGTTTCTGCCCGGACATTTTATCCTTGCTTCCTGTTCGGCATCAGCCTGCCTGTGCCGATTCATCACATCGTTCCAGGTAACAAGTCACATGCGAGCCGCCTGACCGGCACCGGTTTTCAACAGGGGATGATCTATCAAACCGGGCGGTTTAGTGCAAAGGTTTTTCCTGGGCACTGTGGTAGCCGAATTAAAATGTCAGTAGGAAGGGGATTCGTCCCATTCGGATTCAGGCTGTTCGCAATAATTCCAGGGGCGTTGCCCCTGTCTGACATATTACGCCCTTTCAGGGCTTAATTGGTGCCAGGCATTCAAAGCATCCGGCCGTACATCCCGCATCATAGGGACATCGTCCTTTATTGAATCATTCCCAATTAAATCAAATAAAATCAATTCCCCAAAAGCCCCAAAGGGGCGAAATAAAATAGCCTGGGGCAACGCCCCAGGAATCATTGGTACCAAACGATCCCCGTCACCCGCTCTGCGGGAGAGGGGGACAAAAGGGGGTGAGGGCGGTGGAAAGCCGGCCTGGTCCAGGAGATAAAAATACAAATTATTAGGATTGGATCTCGCACGGGTGGTTCGCGAACCGCCCCTAGTTCATGAAATAACAGCATATTTTAGGTACCCTGAAAATCAACCTGGGTGGGGAGGGCCGGAAATACTTACTTAAATACAAACTACTTGTTCGTTTCCAGGTTTTAACACAACCAACAATAAATTTTCAGTCACAATCCCCGCTGTATTTCCAGGTATTGAAATCATAGGTGCATTCTCTGCCGTGTTTCCTAATAGTCATGCTGTTGTCGTGCCACTCGATCACGGGATTATTGTCCCCATCAGTAACGTTTAATCTTTTTAAAGGATAGTTTTTGCTGGTTGTCCCGTTTATTTTTGGAAGCAGGCCCATCCCGGTGTTGTAATCGGCACAAATTTGATCACCGAGTCCTGTCTTGAGGCAAGTGGAATTCAGATCTCTTGAGGCTGACTTGAATTCATTAAAGCTCTTGTAGTCGCAATTCGAACAAATAGTAGCCACCTCCATTCCCGCCGACTGGTCCCTTACCCTTACGGCCAGGGCGGTTGTGCCGGCAAGGAAGTATCCCCACGACGTGTCTTTCATGGTATAGTCGGCGCAAATATTATTGTTTTCACTGCAAACAGCGGCGGTTATCTTTGTCAAATTCTCCTGCCCGATATCAAAGGTATTTGAGCCGAGAAGAAACTGGGCATAAAGATGGCTGCCTTTGGATGGGACAAAGATTGCGTTTCTATATGGAAGCGTGCTTGTCCCGAAATTGGTTCCGGCATACTTGTCGCCATAGTTTATTTTCTCTTCATTGTTGATAAAAACCATGAATGGAGCCTTTAGGCTCTTCAAAACAAGTGAGTTCCCGCCTGTAATTGATCCTCCAATAGCCCAATCCGCGTTAACCGTGGCCGAACCGCTGGAAAGGATTGGACCGGAACCAGACCTGTAATGAGATTGGTTCATGTATTCGATATAGGACTTTGGTTCGTCGCTTCGATCCACGATATCTATGATAACTGCGGGAGGTCTGTAATTGGTTATATAAAGCGGATTCAAGGCCACCCAGTTTCGGAAATTCTCGTCTTTTTTCCAGTAGTACTCCCAGGGGAAGAATCTGAACTCTCCCTGTCTGGTGTCATGCGAATAGTTTCTACCATAGGGAGCGGAGCAAACAGTATTGTAACCATCTTCAACAACACAATTGGTGCCGGTGTCAAGGAAGAGGAGGTCAAGAGCCATCTTTGCCTTTCGGCGCAGTTCCTCGTTTTTTGTGGTCTCGTGCAACATCAAGAAGGCATTGACGAAAGCCCATGTGTAGGCCTGACTATCCATTTCATTCGCGAGTCTTGAATTTGCGCCCTGCTTGGCCAAGCCATCCAACTCGTAATTCAGAAAATCCTTGGTTAATTGGTAACGGTTGTAAGTGTTGCCCGCCTTGTACCCTTGAAACTGGCACCATTTATTGTTCTGTTGGCAGTTGTATATTCCATCCCGGTCAAAAGCCTCACTGTACAAAAAATCGCCGACCATCATCTGTAACGCCTGGTTGGGGTTCCTGTTTGCTTCTCTTCCGAGACAACCAGGCATTTCTTTCATGATTTTGTCTTTGGTTTGTTGGGACAGTTTGTCTGCATATTTGATTAATATGTACATCAATTGCGGGGGCCTGTACGAAGTGCTCGTATAACACCAGTTTCCATCATTTTCATCCCTGAACATGAACTCGTTGATATCTGTATTTGCCAGGTCTTCATTGCCGTTGACCAGCCATGCCCAAAGACAGCGACTGTCATTTCCGGCTTTCACGTTCGTTTCGCCATTGCAATACTCGTACAGGTACCTTTGACGATTGCTTTCAAATTTCTTTAGCTCGTTTCCTGTGTCGGTATCCGTGTCAGTATCGGTGTCGGTATCCGTGTCAGTATCGGTGTCGGTATCCATGTCAGTATCGGTGTCGGTATCCATGTCAGTATCGGTGTCGGTATCCATGTCAGTATCGGTGTCGGTATCCGTGTCGGTATCCGTGTCGGTATCCGTGTCGGTATCCGTGTCGGTATCCGTGTCGGTATCCGTGTCGGTATCCGTGTCGGTCGGTATCGGTGTCGGTATCCGTGTCGGTATCGGTGTCGGTATCCGTGTCTGTGTCAGTATCAGTATCTCCATTCCTGACACACTTGAATTCAAAATTACACAGAAAACCATCCGGGCACTGTGAAGTTTTCTCGCACTCCACGCATCTGCCTGCCATCGGTCCATTCTGTGCGCAGATCCTTTTGTCCGGGCACTCTGTGTCCAGCTTGCAATTTTGTTCATTGCTGTTTCCTTGGCAGTTACCAAGAAAAAGAAAAAACAGAAAAAGAATCACTGGATTAACAATAGTAGATATAAATTTCTTTTCATGCGGCCAAAAACAATTCATTTAATTACCTCCTGGAACCAAGCAATATTAATGAGAAAGGGGTTGAATTGCATAGTTGGTATTTGATTGGAAACATCCATAATTAACCTTCAGAGTATCACTGGCAGTGTAAAAAAAAAGAAAAATCAAAATCAAAGACGGAAGTTGCTTGAATTTATTTTGTATGAAACAACAGAATATGCAATATTCAGTTGGTAAGGAGAGCCTGGAGGAAAAAAGACGAATATGAGATTGACTTTGCCGCTCTTGTTTTCCCTTTTATTGTTTTCATTACAAGGTCCAATCGGGTGTTTTCAGCCTGCCCCCACAGGCTGGAAAGCCGAGGTGGACCTTCCAAGCGTGCCTTTCTGGGAAAACCAGGTAATCCGGATCGATTCCAAGCATATTCAGCAAGAAGCAGATGCCTACTGCAACGACCGGGGGTGGAATGCAGACGAGGCGGCGTTTCTTTTCGGTCGGATGCCTTTGACCGATTTTGACAATCTGTGCCGAACTCCATTACCCGAACTCCTGGGCGATATGTATCTTTCAGGGTATCTTGGAGGACTTTGGCTCGCAGACGTACTCGGATCATCGCCCGGGATGGGTAATAACAGTGCAGCAACAGACCAGCAGGCAGCATTTATTTCCATGCTGTCCGATACGAGAGACAGGTTGGACTGGGCATCCGGCCCAGGCAAGGACGTGCTCCAAAAGGCATATAACGAGGTGTCCATGCTTCTCTTGCTTTATGGTTATAACAAGGGATACATCGAGGCAATCCTGGATAAACCTCCTGCCGGGATCGATCCCCAGGAAACCGTGCTTGAATGCAATTCCTTCCTGGATTGCACGTGGAGTGAAGTTCACTTGAATGTATTGGACCGATTTGATTTTGCCCTGGCCAAGCTGGAATCAAAGCCGGACAAGAGGTGGCGCGAGATGGCCCGGAAGGTGGATTCGTCGGAGAAATCGTCAATTGCAATGGGTAAGAAAGTCTGGGATCAAATTCTTGGAGAAAATAGCATCAAGGCTTCAGAGTATGACATGTTGGTCGAACTTTCACTTGGTTACCTGCTGGCTGGAAAGGCAGCGGTTCTTGGAGTAATGTCAGGTTATGCCGAACAGGATGTACAGGCCGGAAGGTGTGGTTTAAACCTGGATGCAGGTCTTTACCTGTGGTCCAACGCATATTTCATGGGACTTAAGGACATCACCGGACCCGGTGATCGCCGGGCGGTGCTGACGTGCATGAAGTTGTAGAAAATTTGACGCGCGTCTTTCATAATCCTATTCTTGCAATGCAATGTGTGCTCGACTAGAGTCGTTGCCGATATTTTTTTTCGAGCCAACACCGAGGGAACGGAGTGACTGGCAAGGCGTGACGATAAGCTGACACTTGGAGGTATCTCGAGACGGAGCACTGCAGCCGGGGCTTCGAGGGCCGGCGGGATGCGTATAATACTATTGGCAACGGCAATGGAGTGAAGAGATTTTTTAAGGCATTCTGTTGCCGGGGAGTTATTTTTTGAGAACAGGGCGGTACACAGCAGTAACGTCATTTTTGCTTTTCATTTCATATGCGGGTGGTGTCCCGGCGGCCGGCTTGGCAGGTTATTGGACAGGCGTGGACCTGGTTGAAAGAAATAAGGTCGATTCATGGAAACCTATTTGTGGAAACAGGCCCCCGAGACACAAGAGATTGCCCAAGGGTCCTTACAAGATCAAGACATTCCAGAAGGAATTCAATATATTCCTTGGTACCAAGCTCTTTCTATCAAGCTATAAATGCAACTCCAGGAACGATTATGTGAAAAGGCGGGAGCACTCGGTGAAAAGAGGCTTGTACACGACTACTTGCGGGTCTTCCAAGGCGGATAAGATCTTTGAAGTGGGTACATATACGTTCAAGGTGGTTCACCATGACCGAATAGAGTATAGCGAGAACAGCACCCTGCTTAGTACAAAGGAGGGTGTGGAATGCAGCTTCGAGCATACTCTAAAGGGTATTTTTGTGAGGAAGGGCTCGGTTGAAGAAAGTGTTGTACTGGGTATGGAGGCAGGGCAAAAAGCAGAAGCCGGTCAGGGCGACGAAAACAGGAAGTGCCCACCGCCCGATTCGGCCAGGCCTGTTGCAACCCTGAAATTGACCCCGGCCCGCCAGGTTCTGGCTCCGGGACAGAGAGCCTGCTTCAAGGCAGTTGCCCTCGATGCTGCAGGATGCCCGGTCGAGGCTGTGCCCAAGTTTAGACTCGGTAACTTGAGCCCTGGCTTAGCGGCCCGCGTGGATGCAAATGGTTGCGTATCTGTCAAGGATGCTCCGGGGCTTGGTGTATCCTTCAGGGTATTGGCCGGCTTGGGGCCGCGCCAGGCGTCATCCAAGATTGTGATCGGCATTTCAAAGGTAAAAAGGACAACAGGCAAGGTGTCCAAGAAAATAGGTGAAAAGGCTGACGTCAGGATTGATATCAGGAGCCTGGAGCCTTCAGGAGAAGTGGATAAGGCCTGGCTAAAGAGGCATCAGCAAGAATTGCAGAACAGGGCAGGGGCGCGAAGAAGGGCGGAAGGAACCAACTGGTTTTTGCTTGCACTCATATTCGGGATGATACTTGCGGCCGGCATTGCACTCTTCGTGGCATTGAAATCACACGGTAAGGCTGCTGAGAACGAGGAAATAATCTTTTATTCCGCGCCGAGGCCGTCAAACACTCTTGTTGCGACCATGCCCAAGCTGGAGCTGAAGAGATGCCCGAAGTGCAAAAAGACATTCCAGTCCAATGCGAAGTTCTGCCCGTTCGACCGGAATGAACTCGAGGTTCTGAATCCGGATGCTCCTGCGATGGTTGCAGAGGCCCATGGCGGAAGTTTGAGGCACTGCCCCAAGTGTGGCCGTATTTTCGAGTCCAGGGGTAAATTCTGTCCTTTTGACAGGACGAAACTGGACGAGATATCGGCTGAGGAAGCAGCCGAGTTATCAGCCCGTTCAGGCAAGAAATCACTAAAATGTCCCAAGTGCGGTCGTGTATTCGAGCAGGGCAAATTCTGTCCATTCGATAGTACGCGGCTCGAAGAAATAGGAAAAAAAGGTTGAATTAAAGATTGCCGGAAAGAATGAAAACTAGATACAGGGATTCGCGTGTTGCCAGGTTCAGATCTCTAAAGGCCTATTTTGTCGCGGTACTGGTAATAGGCAGTTACCTGTGGTTGGCCCTCAAGAAAAAAATTTTCGGCGGTTTCCTTTCAAAGAACTCCTATACCAAGACACATAGAAAGAATGCGCGCAGAATCGAAAAGGTCGTCTTGGAACTCAAGGGGCTTTATATAAAAGTTGGTCAGCTTTTCAGCATCATGACCAATATCCTTCCCGACGAATACAGGGAACACCTGGAGAAACTTCAGGACGCTGTTCCACCGAGACCTTACTCGGAAATAGAAACGAGACTGAAAAAAGAGTTGGGACAAAATCTTGAAGACAGGTTCAACGAGATCCAGGAGAAGCCTATCGCTTCTGCTTCCATAGCCCAGGTACACCTCGCAACCACCAAGAACAACGAAAAAGTTGCAATCAAGGTCCAATACCCTGGAATAGAAAAGATAATTCGTCAGGATCTCAAGACATTGAGAGGCATACTATCCATGGTCGAGCGATTGTTGCCGGACTATGGCCTGGAACACGTTTATAAAGAAGTCAGGCAGATAATATTGCAGGAATTGGACTTCAAGTCGGAAGGCGAAAACCTGGAATGCATTTCTTCCAACTTCAAAAACATGGAAGAATTTGCTTTTCCGCGGGTTTACTGGGATCTGACCACCAAGAAGGTTCTTGTCACGGAGTACCTTCCAGGGATAAAGGTCTCGGATATCATGAAACTCGACAAGGAAGGAATCGACCGGAAACAACTCGCACGCACCATTGTACGTGGCTATTGCAAGCAGATCTTTCTCGATGGTTGCTTTCACGGCGATCCCCATCCAGGCAATCTCATAGTGAGAAAAAGCGGTGAAGATTCGTTCAAGCTGGTAATGGTGGATTTCGGATGCATCGGCCACTTGTCGGACAAGGTCAGAAAAGGCATACAGGAGTTCGTTGAAGGAGTGATTCAGCGTGATGGTTCGAAGATACAGCATGCAATAAAGACAGTGGGGTTCATGGCGAAGAAAGGGGATCCCAAGGTCTTTGAAAGGGTCGTGAGGTACTATCTTACAAAGTTCGAAGGTTTCGAATCCAGGAGCCTCGAAGAAATCAAACTGGATCCTCAAAAGGGTCTTGGAGACCTTCGGGCCCTGGACGACCTTGGAATAGGTATCAGTGAATTGACCCGGTCCTTTAATGTTCCAAAGGACTGGGTAGTCCTGGAAAGGACATTGCTCCTTGCAATGGGGCTATGCACGAGGCTCGATCCCTCGATGAATCCTGTTACCGCCATAGAACCCTATTTCACGGAATTCGTGCTGGGCAAGAATAAGGACTGGAGCGAATTCCTCATGGAGACGGCCAAGAACGTAGGCATGTCGAGCTTGTCGCTGCCGGGTGACCTCAGGAGATTCCTGGAGCGCGCCCTTTCCGGAGAAATGGAAATCAACATTACCGGCCTGGAAAAGCGTAATAAGGCGATACTGATTGCAGCCAGGCAGGGCCTCTATGCATTCCTGGCAGTATCGTGTGCAGGATTCGGGGCCTATTACGATCATCTGTCTGCCGGAAATATATATGCTTCGATTTCATGGACCTTGAGCACGACTTTCGGTCTGTTGCTGTTTTTCAGTTTACTCAAGAACAGGTTGCGCTGAAAGAAAAAGAGATAAAAACCAGGGAACCGGAGGCCTTTTGAAATGGCGAGATTTGCTGATACCCATATACATACGACTGCTTCGCCGTGCGGATTCATTGAACCATCCAGGTTGTTGCAACGTGCAGCCGATTGCGGGTTGGACTGCATAGTAATAACCGATCACAACACGACCAAAGGAGCAAAGGAGGTGCTTGAGAGACAGGCCAGCAATCCCAGGTTCCTGGATATCGAAGTCGTGGTTGGAATCGAGACATTGACTCAATATGGAGAAATTGCCCTCATCTACATGGACGGCGAGGATGCAAAGGCGATCGAGGCCCTACGGCCTGGTCCGGCAGAGCCTTTCCTGCTGGAGTCGTTATTGAGTGAAGTTGAAAAAAGAAAGAATGCCGGAAAGAGAATTCTGTCCGGCGTCGTCCATCCGTTCAGTTCCGGGCTTAGAGGAGCTTTCAGATTCGGTGACTACCTGCGTGACAATGCCCGTTACTATGCGGCTTCGGAAAATTCCGGAAGGTACGTGGATGTCGACTGGTGGCTCGAGGTGGTGGGGATACCCTCCAACGAAAGATCCGAGTTCGACAACACGGCGGTGGTAGCCTTATTCGAACTTTTCCGGCGCTTCGATTTCGTGGAGGTCTTCAACGGCGCGAATTTTTTTCCATCTGAAAACCGCAAAGCCGCCGCACTTGCCAGGGTATTCGACAAACCCGGCACATGTGGATCCGACGCACACTTGTCAGCGGCTGTTGGCTCGGCCAGGACAATGTATTTCGGTTCCAGCCTGCGGGACGCCATCTTGAACCGGGAGGTCCAAACGGTAGCGAAACGCTTCAACTATCCGAAAGCATTCGTTTTCCGTTCTGCAAGCGGCTTCAAGCGTCATGTTTGGCGGAAATTACCTTTCAAGAACACTTGAATTTAGAACAGGCCGGGTTCGTTTGACACAGTAGAGGTGTTTTGAATAGAGTCGATATTCTAATTTCGGATGTTGTTCAAAAGAAGTGCGAGGGAGGTATTCGGATGAGAACCAAGATATTCTTGCTTGGCCTTCTTTCCCTTTTTGTTTTTTGCTTCGCTTCCCAGGCGGCCAGGGCGAAAAGGTCTAATATCGTATTTATCTTTGATTGTTCGGGTTCAATGTACAAAACGGTAAGGGACGGTGCTATAAAGACTACGAGGTTTGCAGTGGCCCAGGAAGCCTTTCTGAAGGCTATGAAAGAGCTTCCCACCAACAATCCGAACTTGTACGTGTCACTCATGTACTATGGCGCCAAAAGGTCGTGTGGCGACGACACGATCAAGCTAATTGCACCTCTTGCAAGGCATGACACGGCGCACAGGGTATTGTTACAGGAACTGGTGGATGCAATGAAACCGGGTGACTTCGGGAGCACGCCTATCGCCCGTTCCATTCGCAAGGTGGGGAAGATTTTTAAAGGCCATGAAAAGGACGTCAATACCGTGGTGCTTATTACCGACGGCGAGGAAGAATGCGAAGAAAAGACCGCAGCCTGTAAGGCAGTGGAAAAGCTGTCGGACGACGGACTTCTGACTTTGTCGTTTGTAATCGGTGCTTTCCTGGGCAACCAAGCCAAGGATGCGCCGCCGACTGTCAGGTGTATAGGAGATTTCAAGACTGCGGACAACCAATCTGCTTTTTCTAAAGATTTCAAATACGTGATGGTGAATTCCATAGTTCCCCTGCAGTTGCCGCCACCCCCGCCGTCAAAGAAGGGGCATGTTGGGCGCCATGTGGCTGCTGTACCGCCGCCGCCACCGCCGCCAAGAGTGAAGTTGCCGGGATTCCTGCGTGTAGACGTGGATGCAGGTAGATATGATGCCACCTGGACGTTGCTGATAACGGATTCCAATGGGAAAAATGTGACCGGCGGCGGACAATTGATGGGCGGGGGAGCTCCTCAGTTCGGCAGGTCTGCAAACAGGAAACTTCCTGCCGGAAAATACATTGTAAAGGTGACAGGTGTAGGAGGCAGGGACAGGTCTCCGAGGGTATGCAAGCAAGAGGTTATAATCCCCGAAGGAGGAGTGAAGAGGCTGAAGCTGGTCCTCGATAAATGCAGGACAGGTTTCGACATGCCGGCGTTTCCGGGCGGCGGGGGATTCCCGTTCAAATAGTGAGTATTTTTCTCACTCCCAAACCGGTTTCAGAAAGGAAGAGAAATGGAAGAGCAACAGGCCGCGCAACAAGGCTCATGGATAGAGCCTATCAAGCAGTATTTTCTCGATTTCGGGGTCTTGAAAGACAACCCGATGGAGTTCTGGGCCATCCAGATCATCAATTTCCTGGACATGGCGGCATATTTTTCCATGATTTCCATCATCACATTGTTTTTAACGGATAACATCGGGTGGAACGATGTAAATGCCGGTTACATAGTTACCGCTTTCACCATGTTCGTGACAATATCGCTGTTCTTCAGCGGTTTCATTACGGATTCACTGGGAATCAAGGCCTCGCTGATACTTGCAATGATTATACAGGGTGTAACCAGGTTCGGTGTGCTGATGTGCGGTTTGCTCCCGGATTTACCGGGTAGGCAGTGGCTTGTGATCCTTTCCCTTGTGTTGACGGCGCCGGGCATGGCAATGACTCAGACTGTTTTTCAGGCTGCAAACAAGCGCTTCAGTACAACTCGAAGCAGGTCTGCTTCCTTCAATATTTGGTACCTGGTCATGAACGTGGGCGCTATCATCGGCGGCTTGATGATAGACTGGGTGCGGTTGGTTCTCAAGATAGACAACAGTTACATTTTCGCTTTTGCAACAGGCGCTGCGGTCCTTAGTATACTTACCGCCATTGTCATGATTCGAAGGGAAACACAGGCTGGAAAACCTGAAACGTCTCCCGAAACATCTAATCAAGACGGGGAAGAAGCAGGGCGGAAGGAAGAAAAGAAAGGGGCCTGGCAGATATTCAGGGAAGTAACTGCAGAGTCCGCTTTCTGGAGATTCATAGTGCTCATGGCCGCACTCTTGGGTGTAAGGGCTATTTTCCTGTACATGTACCTGTTGATGCCCAAGTTCTGGGTGCGGGTAATCGGTCCTGACGTAGAGATGGGTTTGCTTCAGACCATCAACCCGGTGCTTATCGTAATAGGGCTCGTATTGTTCATTCCCATAGCCAACAAGTTCAATGTCTTCAAGATGCTTGTTTTCGGCGCTATCATCAGCTCATTTTCATTGTTTGTTTTGATTTTGCCGTACAATTGGTTCTCGGGTGATGTTGCAACTGCATTTTTCTGGATGTCGGTAATCATGCTGGTGGTATTGAGCATGGGTGAGGTGATATGGAGCCCCAAGCTGCAAGAGTACACTGCGGCGATCGCACCACGCGGCCAGGAGGGAAGTTATCTCGGCATGAGCATGATGCCGTGGTTTTTTGCAAAGCTCCTGGTAAGCGCCATGTCGGGTCACATGCTCGCAAAATGGGTGCCTGAAGGAACCGGCGAAAACTTGAAATCAGGGCATCTGACGTTTTGGCAGTCACCGTCCGCTCTATGGTTGATCTTATTCTTGTGGGCATTGAGTGGGCCGATACTGGCGCTGGTGTTCAAGGGATGGCTGACAAAAGGGGCAAACCTGGACCCGCCGGCAAAAAAAGAAAAAGGTGAATGATTAGTTCCGATTTCCTGCTTTTTGCAATGACTTCACATAACGTTTGATATACCCGGAGCCGTCAGGACGGGAAAGGTTGGGTCTGTCCATTAAAATTCCGTCCCCTGTTTCCACACCCCGTTTCCACCCTGTTTCCGCCCTGTTTCCCCGTGCCCTGTTTCCCTGTTTGTGCCCCTTTGGCTCTTTTTTGCATGTTGTTGCGGGGTGTTTTTATACCCATATATGCTGGTTTCAGGAACCTTTCATGTTTGACAAAGCAGGGGTTTGGTCTTTTGTTTACGAGTCGGCGTTAGGGTTAGGGTGGGTGAAGCTGTTTTTTCAGCGACCTATTAAGGTTAATAAAAATAAGGAGATGATGAAAAACAGGATGCTGAATATCGTTGCATTCGAGATTCACTGATACTGATATGTATTCGGTGGAGAAAAGCAAGGAAGATGCAACCATGTGGTATAAATCTTGCTTTTCATAATTGTCGAGTTTGTTCTTTAGTCAATATTTGGGGCTTGAGAGGTAGCAATGGAGGCGAAACGGAGGGACGGATGAGCAATTCTGAAGAGTTGAAGGCCCTACACCGGGTTGGGAAAACCATAGTATCTTCTCTAGATATCGAAGTCGTGCTCAAGAAAATAATGGAGCAGGTTTCAAATCTTTTTTCCGCCAGCAACTGGTCACTCATACTGGCCGATGAAAAGGACGAATCCCTGTACTTTGCCTTTGCAGTCGGCAAGTCGGCTCATAAGCTCCTGGGGAAAAGATTGTCACGTTACGAGGGAATCTGTGGTTGGGTGATTGAGACCGGTGAGCCTGTAATAATTGAAGATGTTTCAAAAGACGAGAGATTCAGTTCAAGGATGGACGATATTACCGGTTTTGAGACATACAGTGTCATGGCGGCACCCTTGGTTTTCAAAGGTAAGATTCTTGGTGCAATAGAACTTGTGACAGCCAAGGGAGGTAAGGCATTTTCAAGAGAACAATTGGAACTCCTTGAATTATTTGCCGACTACGCCGCTGTGGCCCTGGCCAATGCAAGGAACTACAAGAAGTTGGAGAAACTGACCATTTCGGATGAATGCACGGGCCTTTACAATTCCAGGCATTTACTTACCGTCATGGAGAAAGAACTTATCAGGTTCAAGAGGTACAAGAGGCCATTTTCCATCTTGTTCTTTGACTTGGATCACTTCAAGAAAGTGAATGACATTTACGGTCACCTGGTTGGAACAAACGTGCTCGGGGAAGTGGGTGAGTTGGTGCAGTCAAGTTTACGTGAAGTCGACATAGCATTCAGGTACGGAGGCGATGAATTCGTGGTGGTATTTCCTGAAACGGGAAAGAGGGGAGCGATCTGTGCGGCGTACAGGATTTGGCGGGTTATTCGGGAACATGAGTTCAAGGTGGGTAACGGGCTTGGACTCAAGTTGACGGCCAGTATAGGTGTTGCAGGCGTTCCGGATGATGAAGTTGAAGTGGAACAATTGCTCAAGGCAGCGGACGAGGCAATGTACATGGCCAAGGCACGTGGAAGGGATTCGATTTTTGTCGCAGGCATGGGAAAAGTGGTACCGGGCCGGGAAAACGAATTAAAATTGATCGTGGAACCGCCGACCCGTCGAGCCATCACAGTATAGTTCGCGTCTCCACCCACCCGTCCCCACCCACGTTGATTTTCTTCCTGCCTGATTTATTGGTAATTACAAGTAGCTATGGCATGACGCGTGCAAGACTGTCATGCAAA
>JAADFL010000164.1 GCA_013152945.1 Deltaproteobacteria bacterium
CCTTTTGGTATCAAGCATTTGCGATTGCTCGTTCCAGGCCGAGCCGGCAACCTGGTGAATCTGGACAATCTCATGAGAATCCCTACTGAAAGAAGGCCGAGAACAATTAACAAGACCCTCTTGAAAGAATCCAATCTAAGACTGATTGACCTTCGAAAAAGGGCCGGCCCAACCGCATTTCCCTTCAGGGGAGCGTTGTCCGGTTTCACAATCGTCCTGAGTCCGGGTCACGGATACTATTGGAATTCATCACTTGGATGGACCACGCAGCGGGGAGAAGTAAACGGTCTTATCGAAGATATTCACAACAACGAAATAGTCTATGCCTTTCTTGCCCCGGCACTGGAAAGAGCCGGTGCAAAAGTCATCACATGCAGGGAACGCACAAGGCAACTCAATGAATTCATTGCGGACGACAGTGACGGCCCAAGTGTCTATACAGAGCAAGGCTCGTGGACGAAAGGAGCATCCCAAGGCTTCAAGGGAGGCTCGTACAGGGTTTGTCCTACAGAAGTGCAAGGCGGCTCGATTGCTACCTGGAAACTTCAAATAAAAAAACCGGGAAGGTACCCGGTGTACGTGGCGTTCAAGGCGGGCAGCAATCGGGTAGATGATGCTCATTACACGGTTTACCATGCAGGTGGTGCGACAACAGTGCTGGTGGATCAGACTATCGACGATCTCACGTGGGTGTACATCGGAGACTATTGGTTCGATCCCGGCCAGGATCCGAAAATTACGCTGGACAACCGCTCCAGCCAGATAGGCTATGTAATTGCAGACACGGTGAGAGCCGGTGGGGGACTTGGAGTCATCTCCAGGGGAGGTTCCACCTCGGGCCAACCCAAGTGGAAAGAGGCTGCCAGGTACTGGACCGAATTTTCCGGTGCTCCTGCTTCTGTTTACGATGCAAGGGACAGTGACCACAACGACGACATAGTATCCAGGCCCTTGTTCGCGGACTGGCGCGGCGGTGACGTGTACTTTTCACTTCATACGAATGCCGGAGGAGGAACGGGAACCAGCACGTTCATCCATGACACCAATCCATCTCCAGGCAGTTCTGATCTGCAAAAGGCTGTTCATACAAAGGTAATCCGGGATCTTCGAGCCCTGTGGAAGAGTGACTGGTACGACCGGGGTATGAAAAGCGCCAACTTCGGTGAAGTCAGGGAAGTCCGGTCCATGCCGGCCATGCTTATAGAGTGTGCATTCCACGACAACCCGGATGACGCGGAATTTATAAAGAATCCCAAGTGGAGAAAGGACATTGCCAGGGCAATTGAAAAGGGCATACAAGATTACCTTGCTCCGGGAACTTCTTATCCTCCGCTACCCCCCACGCACCTCTTTGTCAAGGATCTGGGCGGGGGACAGGTTAAACTTGCGTGGAGGGCGCAAGAGGATGCACTCGAACCGACTGCAAAGGCGACAGGTTTTCGCATCTACCGGTCCGATAACGGCAAAGGTTTTGATAATGGTCCAATCACAACAAAAGAAAATGAGGTCACAATTGAGGGGCTAATTCCCGGACAGATTTCTTACTTCAGAGTCGCAGCCTACAACCAAGGCGGAGAATCCCCTCCTTCGCACGTCGTCGCCGTCAGGCCCGGTATCTCGGCTTCAGTTCCAAGGATATTGCTCGTAGATGGTTTCGACAGGTTGGACAAGTACGTCAGGGAATTCGACAATACCTTTGATTTCGTAATCGAGCATGCTCAAGCCCTGGCTGACTCGGGCGCTTACTTTGATTCCGCTTCCAATGAAGCGGTAAGGGATGAATATTTGAGCCTGGACGATTACCTTGCAATAGATTGGTTGCTTGGCGAGGAATCAACTGTAGACCATACCCTCGACCAACAGGAACGGACCGTGTTACAGGCATATCTCCTCAAAGGAAGGGGGCTCATCATCAGCGGTTCAGAGATAGGCTGGGACCTGGACTTCAAGGGTGACCGGGATTCCAGGGACTTTATTCACGACATCTTGAAGACGGAATATGTTTCAGACGATGCAGGAACATACTCGGTAAAAGGAGCAAGAGGAACAATATGTGAAGATCTGACCTTTGACTTCGACAATGGCACCCACGGCAGGTACGATGTAAAGTACCCGGATGAACTTTCCCCACTGGGATCTTCCGAGGCTTGTCTCAAATACCAAAATGCCCAAAAGACAACAGCAGGTATACTCTACGAAGGCAGTAATTACCGGGTTGCCGTGCTGGGCTTTCCTTTCGAAAGCATAGTGGGCTCAAGGGAACGCACTGAACTCATGCTAAGATTGCTTTCGGTTGTCGCGTCAGGTTATGACCAGTTGCCTGAACAAGAGATCTTTGAGGAGCAACCCACGGACAACGAACCGGATGCCTTGCTTGAAGAAGATGCAGGCGAACAAGAGCAAGGCTCGGAAGCGGAACCCGGCCCGGAGCCTGATGCTGACACGGACACGGACGTAGATCTTGATGCTGATACGGATACGGACATCGACAGTGACACCGACAACGATACAGATGTGGACACCGACATTGACACCGACATTGACACCGACACTGATATCGATCTTGACACCGACACTGATACCGACACAGATTCAGGCAACAACGAGTGCAAATGCCCTGAATGCAACAAGGGATGTGGCTGCGGCATGATTACAGGCTCTGCAGGTAAGGCCCCTCTGACCGGTACCATATTCTTGCTGCTTGGAATTCTCTTGTCAAAGAGACGGCGGGATTAAGCGACAATGTCGAAGATCATGGCTCTTGCAAGAAATCTGCTGGCGGAACCCGACACCAGGGAGGTCGATCCCGACTCGGACCATGCACTCGAAGTGCATGCACGGGTGCTCAAGAACAAGGCATTCTTGAAAAAACTGTACACGTTTTACTACGAGGAACTGCTTACTGCTGCAAGGCTCGGGCCTCGAAACAAACCAATAATAGAAATTGGTGCCGGCTCGGGTTTCTTAAAAGACCTTTTCCCAGGGATCATATCACTTGATATCAGGAAGTGGCCGGGTTTGGACCTTACTGCTTCCGCCCTGGAATTGCCTTTTAAAGACTCTTGTGTCTCCAGCATCGTAATGCTGGATGCGATGCACCATCTGCCCAGGCCGGCAACCTTTTTCAAAGAGGCATCAAGGGTGCTCTCCCCTGGAGGCATAATAGCTGCGGTGGAACCATATAATTCACCTTTTTCCAGGATCTTTTACAAGCATGTCCACCAGGAGCCATTTGATGAAAAGATCTGTTCCTGGGCGCTTGAAGAGAACGGACCAATGTCAGCCTCGAATCAGGCATTGCCGTGGATTATGCTTGTCCGTGACAGGGATCTGTTTAAAAAACGTTTTCCCGAGCTTAACATCGTACAGGTCATGCCCCATACAATGCTGCTTTACATACTGTCAGGAGGGTTGTCCTATCGGCAGCTCGCACCGGAAAAATCTTTTGATCTTTTTTCAAGATTAGAGGCGTCTGCGCCCATGTTCATCGCGAGGTTTGTAGCCACCATGGCTACCTATGTGATAGAAAAATCCTAACTGAAGGGATAGAGCTATGAGCAAGGATAAAACCTTTGAGCAGGACAAGACAGCCAAAAAGGCTTTCATTACCGGCATCACGGGCCAGGACGGGTCCTACCTTGCCGAATTACTTTTGTCCAAGGGATACGAGGTGCACGGCATCAAACGAAGATCGTCGCTTTTCAACACGGGCAGGGTCGATCACATCTACGAAGAACCTCAGACAGTACATCGCAGGTTCAACCTGCATTACGGCGATCTCTCGGACGCATCCAGCCTGAGTAGGCTCCTGCAACTCATCCAACCCGATGAGATATACAATCTCGGCGCCCAGTCACACGTAGGCGTCAGTTTCCATGTACCTGAATATACCGGAGACGTGGTAGGTCTCGGGACCATAAGACTATTGGAAGCAATACGGGAATCGGGCACGCAGACAAGGTTCTACCAGGCATCTTCTTCAGAATTGTTCGGAAAGGTCCTGGAGACGCCCCAGACCGAAAAGACTCCGTTCTATCCCAGATCGCCGTATGCCTGTGCCAAGGCATATGCATTCTACATAACACGCAACTACCGCGAGGCGTACGGGATGTTTGCTTCCAACGGGATTCTTTTCAATCACGAATCACCGCGAAGAGGAGAAACCTTTGTCACGCGGAAGATTACAAGGGCTATAGCCAGGATAAAGTTCGGACTCCTTGATTGCCTGTACCTCGGCAACCTGGACGCACGCAGAGATTGGGGCTTTGCAGGCGACTATGTCGAGGGTATGTGGCGAATTTTACAGGCTGACCAGGCCGACGATTTCGTATTGTGCACCGGTGAATCAAGGAGTGTGCGTGAATTCTGCGAAACTGCATTCGAATACGCCGAAATGCCGGTTGAATGGAAAGGTCAAGGTATCGACGAGCAGGGTATATGTACGAAAGACGGCAGGACTTTGATACGTGTAGATCCCAGATATTTCAGACCCAGTGAAGTTGACTTCCTGCTGGGGGATTCTTCAAAGGCTGAAAACGTCCTGGGCTGGAAACCAAGGACCGGTTTCAGGCAGCTTGTACGGATGATGGTCGATTCCGACATGGAAGAAACCAGGAAATTGGTGGAAGGCATCGGAAGGAATGGTAAAAACACATCTCCTGTTCCCAGAGAGGATTGAAGAGGATTTTTATGGCACTCAGTAGCACCGGTTCAAGTGAAGAAAAAGGAATTCTGAAATCTTATTATGATCAGCGCCTATTCAGGGCCATGCGTTTCAACATACCAAAGGGATCAAGAGTGCTTGAGGTCGGCACCAACACAGGTGACCTCCTGGCCGCCCTGGAACCATCTCTCGGGGTGGGTATCGATTCCTCGCTACAGGCAATCGAGCATGCTTCAAAAAAATATCCCGACCTGAATTTCATCCTTGGAAAGGCGGAAAACCTGCCGGTTATGGGTGAGTTCGATGCCATCGTACTGTCTAACCTGGTGGGTGAATTAAAAGACGTGCAGGCAGTCCTGGAAAATCTCGATTCCCTATGTGGTCCGAATACCAGGATATATATTACTTACTACAACTTTCTTTGGGGTCCTGCCATTAGAGTGGCGGAAAAATTGGGCTTTAAGAAATATCAACCGGAGCAGAACTGGCTTAGACCCAAAGACCTTGAAAACCTCTTGAAACTGGCCGGCTTCGAGCCGGTCAAGATGACCAGGGACCTGCTTGTGCCTATTCCCTTACCTATCGTATCTGACATCATCAATGACTACCTGGCCCCCCTGCCTTTCCTCAACCACATGTGCATCAATGAAATAGTTGTCGGTCGCAAGCCTCATCGCAAGGCCAAAGATTCACTCTCCACGTCCGTTGTCGTAGCCTGCAAGGATGAACGCGGAAACATCGAAGAAATCGTCCGTTGTGTGCCGAGGATGGGCAAGTTCACCGAACTCATTTTTGTAGACGGACACTCCACTGACGGAACAGTCGAAGAGATAGAACGTTGTGCAGGGGATCTTGAACGACTCAACCCAAACCTGGAATCAATTAATGTCATGGTTCAAAAAAGTACGGGCAAGGGTGAAGCCGTGAGAATGGGGTTCGATGCGGCCCTGGGAGATGTGCTCATGATCCTCGATGCCGACCACACGGTGCGTGCCGAGGACCTGCCTAAATTTTTCAACGCATTAGCCGACGGCGTAGGCGAGATGATCAATGGAACAAGGCTGGTGTACCCTTTGGAAAAGGAGGCAATGAGGTTCCTGAATCTACTGGCAAACCATGTGTTCGGACTTGGATTCACATGGCTCTTGGATCAGAGGCTGACCGATACACTTTGCGGCACCAAGGTTCTGCTAAAATCAAACTATGAGAAAATTAAAAACAACAGGTCGTACTTCGGCGACTTTGACCCGTTTGGTGATTTCGATCTCTTGTTCGGCGCGGCCAAGCTCAACATGAAGCTTTGCGAAGTGCCGATTCGTTATCGTGCCAGACGATACGGTGACATCAAGATCCAACGATTCAGGCATGGCTTGCTGCTCCTCAAGATGTCGGCCCTGGCCTTCTCCAAGTTCAAGACATACAAGGTTTGACAGTTTCATAAAAGGTCGGAGCATGAACCATGGATCCTGAACATTCACCGCCCAAACCATGTGAAACGGCATTCACTCCCTTCAGCCTCGGACCGGTATTACTAAAAAACAGGTTTATAAAATGCGCCACATTCGAGGGCATGACACCGAACGGTATACCTGGCGAGGACTTGATAAGGCATCACCGCGATGTTGCGGCAGGTGGTGCTGCAATGACTACCGTAGCGTACTGCTCGGTAACAAGGGACGGCCTTACCTTCGAACACCAGATGCACGTGAGAGCCGAAATAGAACCGGGCCTTGCAAGACTTTGTGATGCCGTGCACGAACAAGGCTGCCTGGCGGCATTGCAGCTCGGCCATGCCGGTTATTTTGCGTCGCCTTCCGCGGCCGAAACCAAGCCTATAGGCGCATCCAGGGTCTTCAATCTCTACACCCTGACATTTCCAAGGCCCATGGACAAAGGAGATTTCCAAAGACTGGGCCATGCGTTTTCAAAAGCCGCGGATATGGCCGTAAGGACCGGCTTCGACGCGATCGAGCTGCATTTCGGGCATGGCTACCTTTTGAGCCAGTTCCTTTCTCCTTATACGAACAGGAGACACGATCAATACGGTGGATCCCTGGAGAACAGGGCAAAGTTTCCCTTGGAAATACTGGAAAAAGTGCAAGAAGTCCTGGCCGGGAAAAAAGTCGCTCTCCTAATCAAGATGAACCTTTCCGATGGGTTCGACAACGGCCTCGACCTGGACGAAGCAGTCCTTGTGGCTTCATTACTCGAACACAAAGGCGCACACGGGCTGGTATTGAGCGGTGGATTCGTGAGCAAGACACCGTTCTATATGTTGAGGGGAGACGTGCCTGTGCAGCAAATGGTAAAAAACGAGAAAAATTTCTTGAGACGCACGGGCTTGAAGATGTTCGGCAGGATGTTTGTCCAGGAGTATCCGTTCAAGCGGATGTTTTTTTTTGACCATGCGTTAAAAATAAGAAAACAGGTCAAACTTCCCCTTGTTCTGCTTGGTGGAATACGTTCCACCGGCGATATTGACCGGGCGATGTCCAGCGGTTTCGAATTGGTCTCCATGGGACGGCCGTTGATTCACGACCCTGACCTTGTTAAAAAGATGCGGGCTGGTATAGTGGTGGAATCCCCATGTGAGCCGTGCAATCTGTGTGTTGCAGAGATGGAGGCAGGAGGAATTCGATGTATACACCCAACCCTGGGAGAAGGTGCAAGTTCAAAAACAATAACGGAATAAACATGTCAAGATTCTCTTCACATTTGAACTTGGGTCCCGGCTTGGCTCCTGGCTTAGTGCCTGGCCTGGTTTCCGCTGTTGTTATTGTTGTAATGCCTTTTTTGCTTGGTTCATGTTCCGGCTCGCATACGAACAAAGGCGACACTGACACTGATATGGACACAGACACAGACACAGACACTGACACTGACACTGACACTGATGTTGATTTAGACATAGATATTGACACTGACTCGGACTCGGACACAGATATGGATACAGACACAGACACTGATACTGATACTGACACTGACACTGACACTGACACCGGCAAACCAAGCCCAAGGTTTTGCTACCAGGCATGTAACACTGTGAAAGATTGCAGCCAGGGCATGCCCGCATGGGACGATGACAACTATGAGTGTAAAAATGGAGCCTGTATTTACGCGGGCTGCAAGTCTGACAAGGAATGCAGCGACAGTTACGGCAGTGACTACAGGTGCGCCGAGTCTCCAGGTCTTTTACCAGGGATAAAGGCCGTTCCCACGTGCCTGAAGGCCTGCAAAACGGTTTCCGATTGTTCACTCGGCAATTCAGCCTGGGATGAGGACAATTACGAGTGCAGGGATGGAGCATGTGTATATACCGGTTGCAACTCGGACAAGGAATGTTCTGATTCCATGGGGCAAAATTATCATTGCGTTCCTGTCAAGTGGATCGATGGATTGGACCTCTGTCAGATGGGTTGCAGCCAGGCATCGGATTGCAACCAGGGAACACCTGCTTACGACCAGGATAATTATGAATGTGGCAATGGATATTGTGAGTACCTGGGATGCAACAGTGACAACGAGTGTTCCGCGTCAATAGGCAAAAAGGCGGTCTGCAGAAAATAGGATTGCAAGCCAAGCCCCCGGTCCGGCCGGATCCACGGCCAGGGTTTTCTGAAACATCCTATTTTTCCAGCCGATTACATCCCCCATTAGAAACCAGCAGTCATCCGACCCGATATCATAAAAGTTCTTGCCGTCTGTTCTATGTCCACCTATTGCTGAAATAATAAGGAATCAATGAAATATTGTTTTAAAGGCCCCGCCCCGGCTTTGGGACCGATGCCTGTTCAGGGGGGGATGAACGCAGCACCGGCCGGCCGGGACGGAGCACAATCCGGCAAACAAGCTACCTGCGAAGCACGATATACATCGTGGCTCCTTTCCTGTAGACCAAAAGCAGGATATTACCCTTTGCATTATTGTACAACTTCCTGAAATCACTAACTGATTTAATTGGCTTCTGGTCAATCTCCAATATCACGTCGCCAGGCATGAGCCCTGCGAACTGTGAAGGGCTGCCTTGCTGAACATCAGTGACAACCACGCCTTCCTTCAGCTTGTCAGGTATATTGAACTTATCACGGTTCACCTGGTTCAGGGAACCCAGTGTGAGCCCGCCCAGGGGGCCTTGGTTCTCGTTTACCTTTGCTGATATACCCATGTTATCCGGTTGCTCTCCCAATAACACGCTAATGTTGATCTTTTTCCCCTTGCGGAGAATCTTGAGCCTGGCCTTGGCATTGGCCCCGAGCATCGCAATAAGGTTACGGAGCTTGCCAGTGGAGTTCACCTTGGTTCCGTTCACACTTATTACCACGTCGCCGCGCTTGATACCCGCCTTTTTTGCCGGGCTGCCCTTGATTACGTCCGATATCAGCACACCCTTGTATGTCTTGAGTTTCATGGCATCGGCCAGGTCCTTGTTCACATCCTGTATGACCACGCCAAGCCAACCACGAACCACGCGCCCATTCTTGAGCAAGCTCTCCATGACCGACTTGGCCATATTCGATGGGATCGCAAACCCGATGCCCTGGCTGCCGCCGCTTCGGCTCAAGATCGCAGTGTTTATTCCCACGAGTTCACCCCTTAGGTTTACCATGGCTCCGCCGGAATTGCCCGGGTTGATCGCTGCATCGGTCTGAATGAAATTTTCGTAATCCGTGATTCCCATGTTTGCCCTGCCCTTTGCAGATACGATTCCCATGGTAACCGTATGGCTTAGACCGAATGGATTGCCTATGGCCAATACTATATCACCAAGTCTAAGCTTATTCGAATCCCCAAAAGGTATCGGCTGCAATCCCTTGATCTTCTTTTTGATCTTTAAAACAGCCACGTCACTCTTGGGATCCGTGCCGATAATCTTTGCTTCGTATTCATCCTTGTCGTCACCAAAAGACACCTGTACTTGGTCCGCCTTTGCAACCACATGGTTGTTGGTGAGAATTATACCGTCCTTGCTAACTATCACGCCCGAGCCAAGGCTTCTCTCCTTTCTCTCCTTGGGGATGTTCCGGCTGTAGGGTTGGCCGAAAAAATACCTAAAAAACGGGTCATTGAAAAACGGCGAGAACACCCTGCCCCCCGGCATCTTGATTACCTTGGTCGACGAGACATTGACAACGCTCTTGACTGCCCTTTCAGCCACATCGGCTATGACATTTCTTGAAAGAGCCGACAGACCGTAACCGGCATTACTTCCTGTTACAGCCTGTGAAACAGCCTGTGTGCCGGCTTGCACTGTGTCCGCACTTACGCTGTCCCTTGCACAAGTGCAACACCCCAGGAAGACAAAAAACATCAGTACAGCGAAAATACCCCTCTTCCCTGTCTTGCCCGCATTCATCCTGGTCACCATGTATGCCTCCTTTCTAACTGGAATAACGCACTAAACGTGCAATTATTCCCTGTCACCAAAATAAACCTCGTATTTCAATCACAACCGTCCAGCCCGTACCTGCCGATTGATTCAGCCCATCTACAGGATTGGCGCCTTTCAACGGCTTTAGATAAACACCGCGCAATAATAGTCAACACGTGAACCGTAAATCATCATAATTCGCAAATCATTCATAATGATGTGTAAACAACATTGGGATACAAGGCAAGCCCATCCCTGAACCTTACCCGACGAGAATGAACCCGAGCTTGTCCTGTGCCATTCGTTCCACCACATTCCTTAAGAGTCGGTGCTCATACTTCTCCAGATAGGGATCGCCGTCTACAATATGATATGCCTCTTTCCTGGCCAGGGACAGCAGGTCTGGAAACCTGGCCGCCTTTGAAAGCAAGTAGCCTGGTACGCCCGATTGCCTTGTCCCAAGCATCTCGCCCGGTCCCCTGATTTGCATGTCTTTCTCGCTAATAATAAAGCCGTCAGTGGTCTGCTCAAGCACAAGAAGGCGCTGAAAAGCATCCCCCCGGCCCTTTTTCCTTATTACCAGCAAACAATATGACTTGTTCATTCCACGGCCTACCCTGCCGCGCAATTGATGGAGTTGGGACAAGCCGAACCTCTCTGCATGCTCGACCACAATCACTGTTGCAGAAGGTACGTCCAAGCCAACCTCTATCACGGTAGTGCAAACCAGTATCCTGGTTTCCCCGCGCCGAAACGCATCCATTGCAGCCTGTCTCTCCTGTGCAGGCAATTTGCCGTGAGCAAGCCCCACTTCAACGCCTGGAAACATCTTCCTCACCATCCGGACACCGCTAACAGCATCCATCAGGCCGGTATTGTCTGATTGTTCCACCTTTGGAAAAACCCAGTAAACCTGTCCGCCATCATCTAATGCCTCTTTGACTGTTTGTTGCAACAACAGCAGATCGGCCGGCCCTATCACTCTCGTCTCGACAGGCAACCTTCCCGGAGGCATTTCGTCCAGGACGGACACGTCCAGGTCACCATACACGGTCATGGCGAGAGTCCGGGGTATGGGAGTCGCGGTCATGACCAACACGTCCGGTTCCAGGCCCTTCCCTCTCAAGGCGTTTCTCTGGCCTACCCCGAACCTGTGCTGCTCGTCTATCACGACAAGCCCGAGCCTCTCGAACTCCACGGATCGTTGTATCAAGGCATGAGTTCCGATTGCCACCTGAACAATTCCAAGCTGGAGCCATTCACGTCGCCTGGATGCCAGGGAAGCCTTGAGCCTCCCGGTAAGCAGGACATGCCTTACATCCAGACCTCGAAACATGGTTTCAAGCGTTCTCACGTGCTGCTCGGCAAGCACCTCGGTAGGAGCCATTATTGCAGCCTGGTAACCCGAATCCACAGCCTTCAACACGGCGCTCATGGCAACCAGGGTCTTGCCGCTGCCCACATCTCCCTGCAGTAACCTGTTCATGGGAGCAGGTCGTTCCATGTCCGAGAATATTTCTGCTATTGCCCTCTTCTGTGCATCAGTCATCAGAAAAGGAAGTTGCGACTTCAGCCTTTCATATCTGTTCGAAAGCTTTGAAAAGCCTATACCACGAGCAATTGATAACCTGTATTTCCTTTGTGCCAAGGCGACCTGCAGGTAAAAAAACTCTTCGAACAACATTCGCCTTTGGGCAGGCAGGTTTTCGACCTGCAAAGAACCGGCGCCATTTTCGTGCGCTAAAAGATGGACCTGTCTCAATGCCTGGATCAAGTCAGGCAACCCGAGTCTTTTCCGCAAAGCTCCAGGCAGAGGATCCTCGACGTACTTTGCATACCCTTCCACTGCCCCGCCTATGATCTTACGAAATGTCTTTCGTGGTATTCCAGGCACTTCCGGGTACACAGGACGCAACTTATCCGAAGCATTACCTTCACCGGGTTCAACGTCAGGATGAACCATTTGCAGTCTGCCTTTGTAACTCGACACCTTGCCGGACAACCTTACCATGTTGCCCCGTTCCAACCCTGCGGCCTTACCCGGAAAATACCTGAACCAAACCGCGGCCAATGATCCGGATGAATCGAAGACAATGACTTCGAGTCTTTTTCTCCATCTCGGCCCTCGTTTGACCTGAATAGACTTTATTGTACCACGGACCTGCTGGTTCCTGCCGGGATTCAGATCGGATATTCTTTCTACACTGCCGCATTCTTCGTACCCTATAGGCAAAAAGAAAAGAACATCCCTGATCGTCCTTATTTCCCTTGATGAGAGTCTGTCTGAAAGCTTCGGTCCCACTCCCTTGAGTAATGAAACCGGTGCATTCAAGAGATTGCTCGTATTTTCCGACAGCCTGCCCGGATCCGTTGGCTTTTCACCATTTTTTTCTTTCTTATTCATCAGTCAAGCCGGCGGTCACTCGCCAGGAATTGATTTCCAAACATCTTCAGCATGCATTCCATGGTGCAACCAAAACAGATGAAAAGGCATGACGGAAGAAGCTCTCAATCCAGGAGAAAGGTCTATTCAAGAGCCGGCAACACCGGCTATTTTTTGAAGCATGCCTGGATGTTTTCCAAAAAATATTATTTGTAACGGCCTTTGAAGCGAAAACAATTACTACCAAAGGATCCCTAAAAAAGAGCAACAGGGCTACTTGCACCGCTTGTCCATGATTTTCATTACCCGCCGCTTGTAGACCGGATCGTTGTAACCCACCATGTCGAGGTAAAGGAGGTAACGTTCGACACTGGACCGGCCAAGGGCCTTCTTCCTTTTCTTGCACAAAGAAAGGCCATAGTCCATGCCGGCCTTAATGGCATTGACCTTGCCCTGGTAAAGGGCTGCCTGTGCCAATGATGCAGCCTCTTTACCTTTCTTGGACTTGAGATTTTCCAGGTAGAACTCGATCTTAATCAAGTCATTGACCGGCCCCAGCGCCCCTGCCGGATCAGCCTTTGCCTCGCCCGAGAGAAACATTGCATACTTTATCACGCAGTTGCCAAGTGCATTTCCCAGGATATCGGGAATAGGGGTTCTGGACACGGGATCCACCGGGTTCTGAATCGTAGACACCCGGTTCAATAGAGTGGTTATGGTTTCGATGTCACCTTTTCCTCCATGTCTCTGGCAGCGTTGCTCCAGTCTCCTGGCCCATATACCAAGGCATTTCTTGTATTCCGGCAAAGACTCGGCAGGCCCGGGTATGGGGAGGTTGGCGGACTTCAATATCAATATACCCTTCTCGATACTATCCAACCCTGCCTGGTGATCACCCATTTGGCAGATTTCCAGGCCCTCGCTTATTGCCTTCTTGGAAGCTGCCTGAGGATCCCCGGTCTTGGCGGCCATTACAGGCCACGAACCGAGAAGTACAACGAAAAAAACTGATTTTAGAACCAGGGAGCACCTGCCCGACAACATGCTCACCTCCCACCCGGATTTACTCTCATTAAGAAAAACCGGGATAGCCGAAGAATTCCTGAATAACCTGTCTCAAGCTCTATACCATAGAGCCTTGTTTCATGGCAAGAGTATCTGCCATTTCGAACATCACAAGGCCGAATCATTTCTGAAAACTTTCCGCGATATCTCCACCGACCTCGATTCCGCTGCCACAGCAGCCTTGCCGTTCAGAAGAAAAGGGGGCCTGCCCTTCATTCCTTTCGCGGCATGAGCCAGTTTCCACGAAACCACCCCCTTGTTTCCCATTACGACTTCCAATAGGACCACACTGTCGTTCCCGGGCATTTCCATGGGCATTATCAGTTGTCCAAGTCCGAAAATCGCCAGGCTTTCGCCCATCTTCACCATTCCTGCAAAGGGCGCAGCCGGCCCCGCGATTACCAGCCCGGCACCAAGTTCCGCCACGTAGCCGGCAACATCACGTTCCCTTGCACCCGGAACAACAGGCCAAGCCATTCTCGGAAAAATCGCAACTGAAATCGCTTTTACGGCCTTTGCCCGGTCGACACACTCCGACTGCCAGGCATGGTCCAACGGCTCGGCAGCAAAAAACAGCAGCTTCCGCCCTCCAAAAGTCTTCTCTATCATCTCTCCCGGAACCACGTGTTCGATCCTGTAGCCTTCGAGTTCATCCAGAATGCCCCTGGGCAATCTTTCCGAGGACACGACAGCACCTATACCCGTTTGCGCAAGAATACTTGCAGCCTTGGCCTGTGATACGGCCTCGAACATGATAATGCCGAGATCGGTTCTCTCGAAAAAAGTCAACAAATCGCCCATGCCGGATTTTGCAAGGTTGTCAGCCCTTGCCTCCACCCATCCGCCAAAGCCGAGTCTTGTACCATGCACGGACTCTTTTCCGGGTTGCACGGTATTTCCTTTACCGCCAAAGAGCTTAAAAAAGCCCCTCCTGTCCAAATCAGAAGGAGTCATGTCAAATTCACAACCTTTTCCGTCTCGAATCCCGCTCTAAGGTCATTTCGATCCCCTGAAAAAATACTGGATGGTATATACTTCAATATCCCTGGCAACAAAATACAGCCCGACAATGAGCAAATGGCCGAGACCCGTGATAACATAAGGTATCAGCCGATAACGCTATTCTTCCAAATGCTATTTTTTACCTTTCCTTTTCCTGGATTTTCTTCTCTTCTTTCCCTTTTTGGCGCCCGGTAGAGCTTTTACATCATCAGGGGTAAAGGTAAATGACTGTAGCAATGACACAGGGGCATTCTTGGCAGCAGGAAACTGCCATGCTGACAGCTTTTTCAAGACACATTGCCCCACATCCGGAGCATCCTCGATATTCTTGGAAAGTTGAGGCGATATCACCTTACCCTTGGTATCGACCTTGAGTTTTATTTCCACTGTACCCATTAGTTTGGGTTTCTTTTTCAAAGCATCTGCATAGCACGCAACCGCCTCGGGTTTATGTTCCTTCATGAATTTCTGGAGAGCAGCCTGATCGATTACTCCCCTGACCTTCTTGACGACCTTCGGTTTCGGAGGAGGAGGCGGCGGCGCCTCTTCCCTCGTAAATCGCCACACTAACAAGCCAATCCCAATAAGAACAAGCGCCACCAATACCGCCAGCATGGCCAGTTCTCTCGGCTTTGCCTTGGGCGCTTCCTTTTGCAGGTCTGCAAAGTCTTCATTCTTCAAGCCAGGGTAATGATTTTCCTTCTCACCGACCCCCTTGGAACCGCTGACCGGTGTTCCGCATTTCACGCATATTCTGGCATCGTCGCGTATTTCAGCCCCACACTTACTACAAATCATTGCCTGCCTCCATTGGGAAACTTGATTTTCTCATCACAACCAGTAATTAACCATACTTGAAGACAATAAATGTTTCAAGACTTGTGGACTACTATTTATTATTTGATTCCAGTCAACTCGATCCCTGAAAAAAAGAAGGATATCTCGAATGCGGCGGTCTCCTTGGAATCAGAACCGTGAACCACGTTTCTTTCCTTGCTCTCTGCAAGTTCCTTCCTGATGGTTCCGTTGTCAGCCTCGGCAGGATCGGTCGCACCCATCAGCTTTCGCCACCTTGCGATTGCGTCCTCTCCCTCCAGCACGAGTGCGATAATGGGCCCGGAACTCATGAAACTGCAAAGAGGCTCATAGAAATGTTTTCCCTTGTGGACTTCGTAGAAACCTCCGGCATCCGAAGCCGTTAACTTGAGGCTCTTAAGAGCCAAGATCTTGAGACCGGACTCCTGTATCCTTGATAGTATCCGGGGCACCAAGCCCCTGGCCACGGCATCCGGTTTTATCATTGCCAATGTTCGCTCCGACTCCATGTCTTTTCCTCCGTTAATAATTTTCCAATCGTCCATTCATGTTTTTTTATACTCTCTGCCCAACTCGAAACCACTTTCCAGGGCATTGAGATTAAGATCCTCCGTGCCCTTTGGCACCCTGCCCAAAACGGCATTTTTCAAGGCGTCCTTGGTAACGACTCTTGTAATCTGCACAAGGGCTCCCAGTGCCACGATATTCGCCACCAGCGCCTTACCTATCTTTTCCTTGGCCGTTGATATTATCGGAATCTTGACCACCTTTACTTCGGCTTCACGAGCCGCCTTGATCTCGTTCACCTCGTCCCGGTCGACCAAGAGCAGGCCGCCCGGTTTCAGGTCCTGGACATACCTGTCACACGATTCCTGCGTCAGGCACAAGAGAATATCCAACTCGGTCGCCTTGGGGTATTCGATGTCGGCATCGCTGATGATAACCTCGGCCCTGCTGGCGCCACCCCTGGCTTCCGGACCATAGGACTGGCTCTGAACAGCGTTTTTCTCATCATATATCGTGGCTGCCTCAGCCAATATCACACCGGCTAAGATCAAACCCTGGCCACCGGACCCGGCTAACCTGACCTCGGTTCTCCTTCCCATGTTACTTTGCTCCTCCCTTATTGTTACCCGGCTTTCCAGGTCATCCTTCCTGCTTTCGACCGATCATGTCATCACAACACTCGATATATCCGGGTCGTCCAACTTCGTAGAGTAATCCTGTCTCGTATTTACCTTCCATTTCTTTCGGCGCCAGCTTGCGTGCCTTTTCCACCGGAACGGCCTTTTTCTTGAGATCCATGAGCATGTCCATATTGGATTTGAATAATTGCTTGTTCCTGCGGCCAAAATTCGTATAGCAGGCCTCCAGCACTTCCACAACTGAAAATCCTGAATGCTGCACAGCCTGTCCGATCAATTTATCCATTTGCCTCACATGGTAGGCGGTCGTTCTTGCTACAAAGGTTGCGCCCGCCGCCATAGCCAAAGCACCCGCATCGAACGCATGGTCCGGATTACCGTAAGGTGTGGTCGAGCTGAACATGCCGTGATCCGTGGTAGGCGAATATTGCCCGCCCGTCATTCCGTATACCGAGTTGTTGAAGATAATCAACGTAAGGTCTATATTCCGCCTGCATGCATGGATAAAATGGTTGCCTCCGATAGCAAGTGCATCTCCATCCCCACTGACCACCACGACCGTCAACTCGGGTCTTGCCAGCTTGATTCCGGTTGCAAACGGCAAGGCCCTTCCATGCGTCGTATGGAGCGTACAAAAATCCACGTAACCCGGAAGCCTCGATGCGCAACCGATGCCCGAGACGACTACCGTCTCGTCCTGATTCAGGCCCAGCGAATCAACCACTCTTAAAAAAGACTTCATGACTATTCCATGGGTACACCCCGGGCACCACAGGTGGGGAAGATGTTCCGTTCGCAAGTACTTCGTGTAATCAAAACTCATGGTTGAACCTCACCAACCATTGCCGAGCAAAGAGACCTGGGTGAAATCGATTCACCGTTCACCTGGTTCAGACATGTGACCTCTACGCTGCCGCACACACTCCTTTCCACCTCACCGACGATCTGCCCCAGGTTCATTTCAGCGACAATGATCCTCTTTACACTTCCGGCCAATTCCTTCAATCTCTCATGGGGGAACGGCCAGAGAGTCACAGGTCTGAACACCCCGGCCCTGACGCCCTTTTCTCTTGCCTCTTCGGCAGCCATTTTCGCAGCACGCGCAGTTGATCCTACGGCGACCAGGGCCACTTCCGCATCTCCCAACATGAACTCCTCGTTCTTCGACAACCAGGGCACTGCCTCTTCCACCTTCCGGATTATACGCCTTTCCTGGGACTCTATGATGTCGGGCTCATTGGTGGGAAAACCGTCTTCAGCATGAACCAAGCCTGTAACGTGAAATCTGTACCCGTCCCCGAAGTTCGCCATGGGTGGAACATCCCCGAATTTCGTATCGTACGGTTTGTAGTCCGCGGGCCCCACACTCGGTTTGATTCGGTCTTCAACCGGTATTTCACCGGGTTCCGGGATTTCCACTTTTTCCCTTGTATGCGCCACTATCTCGTCAGTCAAGACAATTACAGGGGTCCTCAATTTCTCCGCCGCATTAAAGGCCCTTATAGTCTCGGTAAAGAACTCGCCCACCGAATCCGGGGCCATGGTTACGGCCGGATGATCTCCCTGGGTACCCCACTTGGCCTGCATGATATCTCCCTGGCCCGGGGCGGTCGGCATTCCTGTGCTCGGGCCGCCTCTCATCACATTGACGATTACCACCGGTATTTCGGTAATACATGCAAAGCCGATGTTCTCCTGCATGAGTGAGAACCCTGGACCGCTTGTGGCGGTCATGGATTTTTTGCCTGCCAGGGAAGCGCCGATTATAGCCGCAATCGATGCCAATTCATCTTCCATCTGAATAAAACGGCCGCCTACCCTGGGAAGGGATGCGGCCAGAATCTCGGCTATTTCCGAAGACGGGGTTATGGGATAACCGGCAAAAAACCTGCATCCTGCGTAAACAGCTCCCTGTGCACATGCTTCATTGCCTTGTAACAATTTTACTGTTTTTGCCAAATCTTGAAACTCCTGTTCTCGATCCGGTTAGTATTTCATCTATACCTCTATACCTGCTTTTTCACCTTTTTCGTGCGCCTCTTCTTTGCCGTAACAGTAATGGCGAAATCCGGACATCTCAACTCGCACTGTCCACATCCCGTGCACCCGGCAATATCCGTAACAATGACTGTGCCGCCCCTGGACTCCAGTATATGTGTAGGACAAAATGCTATGCATATCCCGCAATCCTTGCAGTAATCCGGGATTACTTCCAGCCGGTTGAACTCATCTTCGGAAATAACCGCCTCGGGTAGTTTACTTGCTGATCCGGACCCCTTCATTGCCGGGCCTCCATCACCCTCTTCATGGCATGACCTATTAATGCAGGACTGTCAGCCACCTCGACAGCAGCCTCTTTCAGTGCTCTCACCTTTGCTTCCGCCGTGCCTTTGCCCCCGGAAATTATTGCTCCTGCATGGCCCATACGTTTTCCCGGTGGCGCTGTTCTGCCTGCGATGAAAGCCGCCACAGGTTTCGTGAATCCCCCGGCCTTAATGAACTCGGCCGCTTCCTCTTCACCGGAGCCTCCGATCTCTCCAATCATGACCACGCCATGCGTATCCGGGTCCTGCTGGAAAAGCTCAAGACCATCTACAAAAGATGTACCAGGCAAAGGGTCCCCACCCAGCCCGATACAAGTGGATTGCCCTAATCCGAGAGCCGTCAACTGGGCCACTACCTCATAGGTCAGCGTACCGCTCCTGGACATCACTCCTATGTTTCCTTTTTTGTGTATTGAAGCGGGCATAATTCCAATCTTGGTTTTTCCCGGACTTATTATGCCCGGACAATTAGGGCCGATGAGCCTTGTATCAAAGCCGTCAAGAGCCCTGTGAACCTTTACCATATCCAGGATGGGAATGCCCTCTGTTATACACACAACCAGCCTTATTCCGGAATCCGCCGCCTCGAGTATCGCATCCGCGGTGTATGCCGCGGGAACGAAAATGATCGAGGTGTCGGCTCCTGTTTCTCTTACCGCAGTCTCGCAGGTATTGAACATGGGAATATCCAAGATCTTTGTACCTGCCGAACCCGGTTTCACGCCTGCAACAAGCTTGGTGCCGTACTCGATCATCTTCCCGGCATGAAACCTGCCTTGCTTACCGAGTCCCTGAACCAGCACACGCGTATCTTCGCCGACCAGTACGCTCATGAGGCACCCCCTATTGCCTCGACCGCTTTCTTCGCTGCATCTGCAAAATTCGCCGCATAAGTGACTTCCAGGTCGCTCTCCTCCAATATCTTCCTGCCCTGTTCGACATTGGTGCCGTCCAGCCGGGCAATCAACGGCACATCGATCTTCCTGTTACGGGTTGCAGCCGTTATTCCCTCGGCAATTACGTCGCAACGAACTATGCCTCCGAAGATGTTCACCAGTATAGCCTCGACCCTTTGATCATCCATCAATATGTCGAAGGCCTCGGCAACCCTTTCCGATGTTATTCCTCCTCCCACATCGAGAAAGTTGGCCGGTTCAGCCCCCTCAAGCTTGACCAGGTCCATGGTAGCCATTGCAAGGCCGGCGCCGTTGACCATGCAACCGATTTTTCCTTGCAGTCCTACATAGGACAGATTGCTGTCCCTGGCCCTGGACTCACGGGGATCTTCCTCGGCCTTGTCGCGCATTTCCGCCAACTTTGGATGCCTGAACAAGCCGTTGTCGTCCAGATTCACCTTGGCATCAACCGCAAGGAACCCGCCGGCAACGAGTGCAAGCGGATTTATTTCAACCAGGGAAGCATCACAACCCAACATCGCTTTGTACAGGTTTGTTCCCAATTCCCAAAGCTTGGAGCCGAAATCCTTGGCCAGTCCGAGACCGTCCGCCATCCTGTTTGCCTGGTACGGCATGAAACCGACCACCGGATCGATCCATTCTTTTAATATCTTCTCGGGCGACCTCGAGGCCACCTCCTCTATCTCCATGCCGCCTTCACTGGATGCCATCATCACGACCGACCTGGCTTCCCTGTCCACCAGCATACCCAGGTACAACTCTTGCTCTATCTCACTCGCTTTCTCTACCAGCACCCTTTTCACTACCTTGCCTTCAGGCCCGGTCTGCTTTGTAACCAGGGGCTTTCCCAGTATGGCGGCAGCAGCCCTTTGCGCTTCATCAGGTCCCAAAACCACTTTTACTCCACCGGCCTTTCCCCTGCCGCCGGCATGTATCTGTGCTTTTACAACGACCTTGCCTCCAAGGGCATGTGCCGCATCACGCGCAGCCGCCGGTGTTTCCGCCACCTTGCCTTGCGGCACGGGCACAAGGTAATCCGCAAGAACTTTCTTTGCCTGGAATTCGTGAAGCTTCAACCTCGGTCACCTCCCTTTGCATACTTGGCCCTGCCCTGCTCGTACAGATCTCCCCCATGAACGTCATTGATCACTACGGCCGGCAAGTTCTTTACTTTCATCCGGCGGAGAGCTTCCGGTCCCAGTTCTTCGTAGGCGACGACTTCAGATTCGAGTATGGACTGCGATATCAGTGCGGCAGCGCCGCCCACCAAGGCCAGGTAAACCGCCTTGTATCGCCTTATTGCATCTTTAACTTCCTTTGATCTCGATCCCTTGCCCAGCATTCCCTTCAAGCCTATCTCGAGCAACCTCGGGGTGTATGCATCCATCCTGCCGCTGGTAGTGGGACCGGCGGAACCAATGGGCCTGCCCGGAGGTGCGGGCGCGGGACCGACATAGTAGATTACCTGGCCCTTCAGGTCCACGGGCAGGGGTTCTTTCGCATCAAGTGCCGCGATCATCCGCTTGTGCGCTGAATCCCGTCCGCCATAGATAGTTCCACTAATCAGCACCCTTTGCCCCGCTTTGAGATTCTCAACCGTTTCATCGGTCAAGGGCGTTGTTATTTCCAACACATCCCCATTGTCCAGCATTTTTTCAGACATACAACACTCCTTTGGACGTTCTTCTTTCCCCTGAAATTGTAGGCCCTGTTTCGTAAGGGCCCAGGGCTTGCGATGGAAGGTCCTCGTTCAGAGTTCGACCTCTTTGTGCCTGGCCGAATGACATTGAATGTTCACTGCCACGGGTAACGATGCGATATGACACGGATGGGTCTCGATGTGCACCGCCAGGGCCGTGGTAATACCACCGAATCCCTGGGGACCTATGCCAAGGTTGTTGACCTCACCCAGTATTTCCTTCTCGAGTTTTGCCAATTCCAGGTCCTTGTTCGGTCTACCCACCGGCCTAAGCAAGGCCCTCTTGGCAATCAATGCCGCCTTTTCAAAGGTTCCGCCCACACCAACTCCCAGTATAATGGGAGGACATGGATTAGGACCGGCCAGGCTTGCTGTCTCTATTACGAAACGCTTCACGCCTTCCCTGCCTTCGCTCGGCTTGAGCATGGCCAACCGGCTCATGTTTTCGCTGCCGCCTCCCTTTGGAGCAATCACGATCTTCAACTTGTCGCCTTTTACAAGGTTGACATGCAAAATCGCCGGAGTGTTGTCTCCCGTGTTTTCCCTGGTAAATGGATCACAAATCGATTTTCGCAGGTACCCACCTTCATATCCCGAACGGACTCCCCGGTTTACCGCATCCTCCAGCGAACCGCCTGCTATTGACACATCTTCGCCCAAATCTATGAAGAACACTGCAAACCCGGTGTCCTGGCAAAGGGGCAACCCGGTATCTGAAGATATCTTGGCATTTCTTTCGATCTGTTCGAGCACATCCAGGCCTGCAGGCGATACCTCTTTGCGTTTTGCGTCCGATATTGCCCGAAGTACATCCTCACCCAGTCTGGTGTTGGCGGAAATGCAGAGATCACGAACCGACTGCACTATTTTTTCGAATTCGATTTCTCTCATTTGTTCCGCTCCTTATACCAAAAATGTCCGTTCCTGGAACCGAACATGCGGAACTTACCAAAGGGCAACACGGGGCGCAAGATATTTCAAGACTCTATTTTAGTTTCCATGACCATTTTCCCGGACATCTGCCGGCCTTCCTGTTGCATGATTTTTTATATATAGTCATTTTTTCAATTGCAGCCCGGCCCTAAGCAAATCCGGGTCCGGCACGAGTTCGTCACCGTCCAATATCAGGCCTGCCATCTTCTCTTCCCTGGTCAACAACTTTGCTGGTGTCAGGCCATGGGACAGGGTGTCTTTTCTATTTTTCGCCCCAAAGAGATCCCAGACCCGGATCAATCCGTCCTTTCCCGCAGTCACCAACCTGGTCGCTCCGTGTGAAAAAGCGAGGCCACTTATGGGTCCCATATGCGGAGGCAACCTGACAAAAACCCTTGACCAAGGGTCCTCCCAAACAGCCGCTACACCGTCACTGCCTCCGGCGGCAATCTTTTCACCGTCGTTTGAAAAGGCGAGCGCCGTCACCGGCACTCCCAGTACTATTGGTGGTGCCTCGCGGTCTTTCGACAGGAGCCAGCGAACCACCGTGCCACCCTGCAGGCCCAAGGCGACTACATCTCCCGCCGGCGAGAACGCCAATGACGTAATGACGCCGTTCACCTTGTGCGAGGCTTTTCTTCTCCTCTTCAGGTTCAATAAGACCACCCGATTCGAACCGGATGCCACTGCCAGCAAGTCTCCTCTTGGACCGAAAGCTATGGGAATATCCGGATTTGCAATCCCGGAAAGCCTGACCGTTGTCCTGCCCCTGCCGACCGTGTATATTCGAAGCCTGTGGTCCCTACCTACCATGGCCAACTTTTTTCCTCTTGGAGAAAAAGCTCCCGCCAAGGCTGAGATATCGAGTCCTTCCAGGTGTTCAAGCGAGGGAAACTCCCAAATATCGAATGCCGACCTTGTGCCTGTCGCAACCAGGTGCCCACCTGTGGCAAAAGTAACAAATGTTATAGGCTCGTTCGAACCGGGCCGGGGCAAAAAAGAGGTCTCCTTCCATTTTTCGGTATCAAAGAACCTGGCGCTTCCATCTGAACAAGCTGCAGCAAGATAGGAATCATCGGAACTGATCTCTATATTGTCAACGGCGCCGCTGATCCCTGTAAGCGAGGACTCCTGCCTGCCTGTCTCCACGTTCCATACAAATATGCCGCTCCTGGTGGAAGACGCCAACAGCTTGCCCTTTTTTCCGAAAGCCAAGGCATTCACCGGCGACTTGTGACCGATGATCTTGACTATTCCTTGCCCCTCGCTGCTCCAGGTTCGCACTGTATGGTCCATTCCCGAAGAAGCAAGCATAGATCCGTTGAATTCCAAACCCGTGACAGCCCCATCGTGTCTGCCCAGTACTTTTTGTCCGATTCGGGGGGAACCTTCTTCTATAAGTCTAACCTCCCCGTCAGCCAGGCCGATTGCCACATTCCCCTGGTCGGAGCATGCTGCTGCAGTTATATTCTCCTTTTTGGTACTCATCCTGTATTTTTCGAACAAGCCTTTCTCATCCAGCACCACCAGCAGGTTTCCAGGCAACACCGCTGCCAGCGTAGAGCCGTTCCCTGAGATACACGACGGCCCCATGCGGCCCTTGATACCGAAGTTCCTCGCCGTAAGTTGTGTCTTATTCTTTGTATTCCAAAGCACGAGATCGCCTGAAGCATTTGTTCCGAACAACAGTTCTCCCTGTTTTGCCGAAGACAATCCCACCACACTCTCTTCGCCCATTTTCAGCATTCCCGCACCGGAACCGTCTTTGAGAGAAAAGAATCTCACCTTGCCGTCACTGCAACCGAGTGCAATCTCCCCTCTTGATTCCAGGATGGCCGAAGATGTGATAGTCCAACCTGCCGCTGTTATTTCGAAAACCTGCTTCCCGCTCTCGAGGCTCCACGCAACAGAGCGCTTTTTTGTACAACACACGAGAAAATCGTTTGCAGAAGAGAACCCCAGAGAATCGCACCCAATGCCTCTCCTGTTCTGAAACAACAGGACCGGCGAAGCCCCGGACATGAGCGATCTCAACCTGCTCCTGGATTTTTCGTCGTCCACCTGGGCCAGTGATGCAGCAGCAAATATCCTTGCCTCCGCCAGCCTGGCCTGTGCCTCGGCCTCCTTGGACTTGTTTAAAAAAATCTTTGCCAGCAGTTTCCTGGCCTCGAGAGAGTCTCCCTTCTCAGAGGCCGATGCCTTTTCTCCTTTCATGCTTATCCGAGCTTTGTGTTTCCCAAGATTGCCGGCCTTGACACGATCTTCCATGCCGGCCTTTTCCTTGCTTGCTTTTTCATGTTCCGCTTCTTTTCCGGAACTTGTCTCCTCAAGCGTATTTTCAGCCTCCTCTGTTTTAGACGTTCTCTTGTTTCCACCACTCAAAGCAAACAGCGAAACAACAGCGACCAACAATACCATCAGCCCTGCGACCGCCATACCGAAAACAAGAGGAACACGTCTATACGCCTGGACCAATTCGTCCAGAAAATGCCCGGTTCCTTCAGGTCGGGGAAGAGCCGAACCACTCTCTGCTTCGGCATTCTCCAAAGATGCCTGCACATGTTTGACTGTACCGGCCGGCTCTCCACGATCTTCCTGTGTTTCATACGGTTCATGCAATTCTTCCTGGACTTCGTCGGCTGCTATTACTTTGCCCTCGAAACCGGAAGTATCCCCGCTTCCCGCACCCGGCCCTTTGGGGCCACCCGGCTCCCTGGCAAGCTCCAGGGGCTGCTCCACGCCTGAATCCGGCGACAGATCATCTCCGTCCCGACCATCCTGCCCGTCTCCAGGTGACATCTGTTCGAAATACCGTTCGTCTTCCTGCCCAACTTCCGGATCATCTTCCCGGGCTTGCCGGGCCGGTCTACCAGGGTATTTTTCTTGAGCTTGATCCGCGGAGCCGGCCGCGCTTTGCGTGCCGTCCCCCATCAGCTCGCTGACAAAGCCGGATACATCAGCCATTATGGTTTCGTCATCGAATTCCTGATCGTCTATTTCCTGATCCGTTTCACGACCTGATTCAAGATCTGGTTCTGGGATACGTGAATCCTTTAAATCGCCAATATCACTTATTTCAGGCAGATCATCTTCAACACGGGCCGGGGCGGGTGCAAAAACATCCGAGAAATCCGCGAATACCGTCTCCTTCTCTTCTTCGCTCCATTCCAGGCTGTTGCTCTCATTGTCTTCTTCTTCCGGCTCTTCTGCCGGCTCTTTTCCGGGATCTTTATGCGGAGTTCGAATTGGTTCAGAAGAAAGGTTTTCCCCGGGTTTCCATCCTGCCTCTGCTTCCTCGTCCGGTTCGGTCAAAGCAGGTCCGAAAATATCTTCGAGGGAAGCAATCCTGGTTTCCTTTGCGCTCTCGTCATCCCAGTCCAGGCCGGATGTGCCGAAACCTCCGGGCATCTGAACCGGTTGTGTACTTTGATCATCCGGGTTTTGAGGGAGTTGCTGTCCGGGCAAGCTCTTTTCAACCGGCATACGTTTATTGCCCGTACTGCTTTTACGTTTTATTACAATGACTTTCCCACACCTGGGACACTTCAATTTCTTGCCGCTCACCGCCTTTTCTCTTGGCAGCGAGTATTCCGCGTTGCAGCCGGGACACTTAATTCGCACAATCTCCCCCCGGTCCATTCAAACCAAGTTTATTTCTTTCTATCTGATTACCGCACCCCTGGTCTCTGGTCAAGAGGAGCCAGCACCTCTGTGGTAGCCGAATTAAAATGTCAGTAGGAAGGGGATTCGTCCCATGCGGATTCAGGCTGTTCGCAACAATTCCTGGGACGTTGCCCCTGTCTGACATGTTACGCCCCTTCAGGGCTTAATTGGTGGCAAGCATTCAAAGCATCCGGCCATACATCCCGCATCATAGGGACATCGTCCTTTATTGAATAATTTCCGATTAAATCAAATAAAATCAATTCCCCAAAAGCCCCAAAGGGGCGAAATAAAATAGCCTGGGGCAACGCCCCAGGAA
>JAADFL010000165.1 GCA_013152945.1 Deltaproteobacteria bacterium
GATTGTTTGGTACCAATAATTCCTGGGGCGTTGCCCCAGGCTATTTTATTTCGCCCCTTTGGGGCTTTTGGGGAATTGGTTTTATTTGATTCAATTGGAAATGATTCAATCGGAATGATGTCCCTATGATGCGGGATGTATGGCCGGATGCTTTGAATGCCTGGCACCAATTAAGCCCTGAAGGGGCGTAATATGTCATACACGGGCAATGCCCCTGGAATTATGTGTATGTGAGATATTTGTGGCTTACGACACGGCAAACAGGGGACCAAGGATGATTTTGTACTTGTGATCCAGGAACGGCTATAAACGTATAGACAACACAGCCAGGTTTGAAGTAAAAAGATAATCAATGTTATTGTAATAGATCTCCAAACGGTGAGTACATAGAAAATGGTTGAGAAAAATCATCCTGTAAAACCTGTTACCTTGGTCTTTTTTGTAACAATCGTCTTCGCGTCAGCCGTGAGAACATCAGTATTGCAGCCTCCTGCGCCCCAAGAGGCCAGACCGATTCCGTACTCCCAAACATCGGACAGGGACGGTGAGGGAGCCACCGGATCCATCAGGATGATCTTCTCGCTGTATGGTGACCAGACCGGCAGAGCCCCCCTCTGGTCCGAGATCCACCAGGTCGATGTGTACAACAGCGTGTTCCAGGTCCTCCCGGGCTCAACAAGCCTGGAAAAGGCCGGGAATCCGGTGCTGTCGCATAACACTAAAATCACGGGGCAAAGGCAATCCCTGCCCCTGCAACTCTCTCCATGGCTCTCTGTTTACACGCTTGGCTCCACTGACCTGCTGACAGCCTTAAATCGACCTACAAGAACCAAGACCGGCTCAAAGAGCACTGTACCTGTAATCTCGGCGCCTGCAAATTGGTTGCTTGCGTGGGACTGGATTGTTTCAAATGAAGGGGTTATCTGCTTCTCAGCCCCTTCAAACTTTGAAAGGAGTTTATGTTAATGTATAATGCGCGCCAAATTTTTCTTGTTCTCCTATGCATGGTCAATGCAGCCTGCGGAGAGGTTGCGCCCGATAATCCGTACGATCCGAGCACTCCGGACTCCATGAAGGAACCGGCCAAGCTCATAGGCACGGCGCGGGCCGAGGCTGCCCGGGCCGAGGATGTCACGGTATCCATCCCAGAACTCGGCATGGCTATGAACCCTGCTTCTGACGGACGCTTCGAGCTGAAAGGCGTCGTCCCCGGCAGTCACATGGTACAGGTATCAGCGGACGGACATAATCCGTACAAGGTTACCTTGATTTTCGAGGTCGGCGGCGTGGCAGTACTTGATGCATTCCTCAAGGCTTACAAGGGGTCTGTCATCGGATCGGTCCGCCTTGATGGAGAGACCAGTCACGGCGGTGTAATCGCCAGCCTCAAGCGCAAGGATCAGGACAAGAAGCTCCCGGCCCCGGGTGATGTAGCCATACAGCAGGTGACGATAAGTGGAGCAGACGGGCGGTATGCCTTCAACGACGTACCGGTAGGCACTTACGTGCTGACGCTCGAGAAGGAGCATTTTACGCGAGGAGGCATCGAGAACGTCCCGGTGCAGCGCGATGCCCTTTTCGATGCGGGCGAAAGCGTGCTCATGCCGCTGAGCGGCGCTGTAAGCATACTGGGCGGCCCGGACTATGACTCCCCGGATTACGACAATACCAAGTACACCCGAACGCGCACCGTGCGGCTCGGCGTGCACGGTTTCAACGCTATCGAGATGAAGATCTCCGAGGACCGCGATCTCGATGGAGCCGATTGGCGGCCGTACTCCGCGGAACCGGAGTTCGAGCTGTCGCCGGGAGACGGAGAGAAGCATGTGTACGTCCTGTTCCGCGACAGCACAGGTGGGCTGAGCGATCTCCTCTCCGGGGTGACCACGCTTGATACCACGGCTCCTGATGCTGCTCACGGCTCGCTCGTAATCGACGGCGGAGAGGCATTTTCAAACGACCCCTCGGGGCTCGTGGACCTGGAAATCTCGGGTTATGATGAAGTCGCAGGCGTGGGTGAGATGATGCTGGCGACCGACAGCGGCTTTACCGGCTCCACGTGGGAGAACTTCAGGAATCGTGTCAATGGCCTGCGCATAGGTACTTCGGATCCTGCGGACGACGGTGCGAAGACAGTGTACTTGAAGCTGCGTGATCGGGCCGGGAACGAGAGCGATGTCCTGTCTTCCTCGATATACCTGGACAGAGAGGCGCCGGATTGTACTATCGAGATCAACAGCGGCGCCCCCTTCACCAGGTCGGCATCTGTCTCGCTCGGCGTAGCCGGCACAGACGTATGCGCGGACGGGTACCCGGGCTGTAACCTGGGCACGGCCCGGCCGGCCGGGATGTTGATCTCCAACTCACCGGACTTCGAGGGCGCATCCTGGTCCCCCATGGCCGAGTTGGTTCCGTGGAACCTGCTCCCGGGAGAAGGGGAACATAAGGTCTACCTAAAGGTTCGTGACGCCGCAGGCAACACGAGTCAAGGCTGCGAGTCGGAGATCGGGCTCGATACGACGCCGCCGCGGTCCGGGTGGTTACGTCTCGCCGGCGGCGCGAAGTGGACTGCCGATGCTAGGGTGAACGCAGAGCTGGGATGCGAGGGTGCATCCGAGTACGCTCTTTCCGTGGGCCTTCCGCCGGATGAGCCAATCTCATGGATATCTTGCCCTTCCAACAACTGCAGCGTACCGATTGATAAGGAGATAGACCTGGGCCCGGACGAGGGTCCGGTTTATGCGTACGCGCTCTTTCGCGATGAGGCCGGAAATGTCTCTGCATTGTTTGGAGATGAGGTGATCCTGGATTTGACACCGCCCGAGGTCATTAGCTTTTCGGCAGTGGACCAGGACGGATACACGGCCCAGGTCAGCATGATCCTCGAGGCACGCGTGACAGACGCGGCGGAAATGAAGGTCTCAGAAAATATCGATCTCGCGGATGCCGACTGGGAGCCGTTCACCGGGGTGCGAACATTCCTGCTTTCACCGGGAGACGGGGACAAGACCGTATATGCCTGTTTCAAAGATAGAGCCGGCAACCTGGACGAGGCATGCGCCTCTGGAACACCTGTTTCCGTCTCGACCGTGCTGGACACGGAGTCGCCGTCCGTACCTTCCTTCGATCCAAGCTCTGCGCAGGCATATAACGGAACGGCTTGGGCTCCCCTTGCAACCTTTCCATACACGCGCCTCAACAGGTTGAGGCTGTTTCTCCTGGCTCCGTCGTCCGATTCTACCAGCGGTGTCGCTGCGTACGAGGTCAGGCGCGGAGCAGAGGCATGGAGCACCTTGACTCCGGAGCAGGTCGAGCAGGGAGTGGAGTTCCTCCTGCCGGCCGAAGGTACGTACAGCCTGTACATCCGGGCAAGGGACAGCGCAGGTAATGTGAGCGCCGATACCTTTGCATACGCAGTGCTGGACACGACCCCCCCATCGGCTGTGTTCTTGGCAGGGCGGGACTCGCGCAGGTTCGTGAATGCAGATACCTTGGTGGTAAACATAGACTCGAGCATGTACGCCGCCGATCCGTTTCCACACGCCGATCCCAACTTCGCACTTTACGAGGTGCGAAGCGAGAGCCTTGGCAATGCATGGACACCCACCGCGGCTACGGACGGCTTCCTTTTCAGCCTGGTTCCCGAGTCGGAGAACAACCTTTGCGTGCGGGCCCGCGATAAGGCAGGCAACATGTCCGTGGAAGGTTGCCTGGTAGTGGAGGAGGACTCGACTCCGCCTGTTGCTCCGAGATTCCTTCCGGATGACCTGCGTGTAAACTCTACTTATTTGGATCTTCGTCCGTACGCGCCGGCCAAGGATCCATCCCTGGCAAGACAGGGCTGGGACAACCTGGATCACTACGAGGTGTCCGGCGGTCAGGGCTGTGAAGACATGCAGGACAACGTGTACAGGAACATAGGCGATAATCCGTTTTACCGGGTATGTTTGCAAAAATCAGGGGTCACGCATCCCTTCCTGGCCGACGATACGCACACGGTCGAGGTGTACGCGGTAGACAAGGCCGGCAATCGCAGCGCCCCTGCAAGGCTCGACATACGAACACAAAGCTCGCGGAACCTTTTCGAGTCCGGCGATAAATCCCCGACAGACGTGGAAGCCGGCGCGCCCGGTGTGCTGTACCGCCTGGATGACAATACCTTCAGCCACTATTGGCAGACGGGTTCAGGTGAGCACGACCTCTTCAACTACATGCAACTCTGCATGAGCAATCCGAATGACAGCTCGTGCTTCGAAGAGGAGCATAACGAGACGAGCGCCACGATACAGGGTGAGTACCTCATCCTCGACACCAGCGGCGGCACCACGGTATCCACGATGCGCCCGGACAGGGTCCTTGGATTGACGCGGTTCGCAAGGGGTTGGGACCTGGACGTGGAAAAACGAGGGGTGCTTCTATTCAACCCACGTTATGCGGGCAGCGATTCGGGTGCGCTTCAAATCGACCACAGAGGCGGCTTCGTCGCCGACGGACCGAACATCGCTTGGGGGGCAGCCTATGCACCGCTCGTCCAGGAGTTCGGCGCCGGCGCTGCGGGCGGGAACCTCGGTGCAAAGATATGCGCGGGTAATGTTTACAGGAGCCTGAAGGAGACAAGGCTTCTGGGCTTCTGGCAGGAGCACTCGAGTCACGAGAAGCTATGGGCCGTAATCGCCACGCGTGACTCGGACAAAGGTACAGGCAATGACTTCGACGTGTACTACACCTGGAATCTGGACTCGTTGCACGGCGAGAGCACACCCAGGGACGTCCCGGCCGGATGGGATTACGTCCCGGTGCCGGGCCGTGGTCTCCGGCTGACTCCCGACACCAGGGTTTACCTGGCCATTTGCAGCAGCGATAGGGGAACCATCTACTGGAGGTATGACGAGGATCCGCCGCCTGAAAGCGGAGCAGGGTTCGAGTTCGTCCAAGGAGCCACGTTCGGCTATGCCCCGGAGAATCACCCGCCGCTCAGACCAGGCACGTCGTTTCCGGGCGTGAGCCTGACTCCCGACTCCTCCCCGGCCAAGCTGTACCACCAGAGGTTGATAACGCGGGATAATCTCCTGGAGGAGGAACTGTCAGCAGTGCTGTACAGCGGGGCCCGCAGCGATCGCCCGCTGACCGGCGCATCCGGCAATGACGAGATACATGTTTTGGACAAAGTTTCAGGTGAGCTGAACGGCCTGGACGAGGTCGGTGAACGAACGAGTTCGCCGTCTTCCGATGATTCCATCCACGGCGTGCTGGTGCGCCTGGATCGCGATGTAACCATGACATCCGTTCGCTGCTACCTGGATTGCGCCGGCACCGGCCAGGTGGAGGCCGCACTGTACATCGCGGATAACGCCGCAGGACCGTACACAATCGTATCGAACAGCGGTACAAAGGGCCAGGTCGCCGGGTACCATACCTATGTATTCAGCTCCATCTCATCAAGCCCCGTATCCGGCCAGTACGCAGTGGCGCTTTGCCGTTGGAGCGGCGGAGCCTGCACCTACGAGGAGAGCGGAGCCTCCGGGTTTCCGGAAAACAGGCCGTACGGTTCGGTCGTAGAATCCGTGGAGCTGGATGGGAGCAGTTTTCCGGCCCTGATCGACAGTGGCGAGTTCACGAGAACGGACAGGGCGCTGCACATCGCGTACGAGGTCCGGGAAACACACGGGAATTCCGGCAGCAGTATCGGGCCAATGGACATCCGCGGCAGGTACCTTGCGTGGTACGCGAGGCCGGACGGGGCGGACGGGAGAATATCGGTTCTGGATTTGGGGCCGAATCTTGCCTATGACACGGGGGACCCCGTGAAGGTGCTTTTCAGCGGTGAGGGGGATGTACATGCCCTGGAGATAGGCGAGTGGGGCGTAAATGCGCTCGTATGCACGGGCGCCGACATGTCAGCCTCTTGCGAGCTGAAGATCTTCCACTTCGGTGCGGATCGGGTTCCGGGCACTGCAGACGACCGGGAGATAGATACGAGCTGGTCCCCGGTCTTTTCCTACCAGAAACCCAGGGTGGCTCCGGGATACCTTGTCCTTCCCAATGCCGGGTTCGGGAGTTCATTCGAATTCTCGTACTACTCGATCGAGGACATCGTTAAGGCCGGCGACGGGTGGTCTGATGATATTGAGCCAAGCTTCAGCAACTTCATACAGCAGCTCGTAGTTCACTCTGATTCGTACGGCTTCATCGGTGCGGTCTCCGCCAAGGACGTGGAGGGTGTCAAGGGGATTCTTTCCATGGAAAGCACGCAGACCCACACGGTCGCGAACCAGCCCATGGGAGAGGGAGCTTTCGTTGAGCTGGAGGACGACTATGCATTCGTAACCGACCTGCGGACACTGTCGGGCGGTGGTCTCCAGACCAAGCTGCAGGCAATCGACCTGGAGCACGGTGAGCCACGGACCGTTTGCACCTCCACGGACGGAAAGCACATGTGCTGGTATGGGAAGACCTGGGGACCATACGCGCTGATATCCTACATAGACATCGAGAGCTTTCCGAACTTCGGATTCATGATTCGTCCTCTTGACAGGGATGTGCATTTCGAACTCCCCGGAATGGTGCCGGCCACTCCGAAAGAGATGAGCTCGGGCAGGCGAAGCTTTGTAACCGAAGACAACGTGATGCTGTACTATGCCGCGCAGTCCGGGCAAGACGGCGAGGTGCACATGTACGACCTCGGAACAGACGGTTTACACGTGCTTGACTCCGGAACGGATGACGACGTGTCGGATCCGCTTCCATTCCCGGTCGTTTTTACAGGGAAAGATGTACCGCGCATAGACCTTGAAGCTCCCTTTTTCGCGCTCGAGTACGTGGATACCTCTGACGTGCACCACGTGGTTCACGGTGAGATCGGCTCGGCCGGCGTGGTCACCCTGCCCGGCCCGGCCAGGCTCGCGGGAATCGAGGACGGGTACCTGGCGTACGTGACCCAGGCCGATGATGACGGGTTGGGCACATGGTTCCACGCCCTGGATTTGACGTCGGGAAAAGAAGTATCGGCCCCGCTTCCCGACTACGTGGGAAAGTACGACCAATGGGGCAAGATGGGCAAGGCAAAGGACTGGTTCGTGCTCGGAATGAGAAAGAGCAGCATAGGGTCCTTCATCGTGGTCCTGGTCAACCCCTTTGTGGGAACCTGGTACACTGCCGGCATGTCGTACCTGGACTACATGAGAACCATGGAATTCACCGTGCCGGACATGGAGGACGGCGAAATCCTGTTCCTCAAGGATCGCGGTGGAATGCGGCAGCTCTATACCATGAATCCACCCATATGAGGGACGGAGGGTGGTTTTATATTGAAATCACAACAGGTTTCTTGTTTCGTGGCATCAATTTGCAATCTTTGCTTATCACGGGAAACAGATTTTAACAGTGCTGAATCTCCCGAGTTCGGGCCTTAGAATCCAGATAATTTTTCTTCTATGGTTCCGTCAGGGAGCATCCAATCCGGATGCGCTTTGCCGTTTTCTTCCATTTGATAACGGATGCATTTTCCCCAGTTTCCCTTACAATACGATTCTATCCACTTTTTTTCCAACATTCCTGATTCATAGTATTCCCTCATGGGACACACAGGATACCATTTGCATTCCTTCATCAATCCCTTGAATCTCCTTTAACTTTGCACTCGCTTCCACCTTTATTTATTGGTAAATTTTATCATGCCTCAATCCTTGTACCCGAAAATATGCGCCAGCTCGGCCACAACTCCGGCATAGTGGTGGCTGGGATTGTACTTGAGCACCGCCCGGTAGTTCTTGCTCCCTCTTTTAAGAGGCCCTCCCTTTTGCCAGCCATATTTTTTCAGATAGTTGGCGCACGACATGACCGCATCCGGCCATGTCGAAAGATCCACTTTGCCGTCCCTGTCCGCATCTACACCGAATCGCCTTATACTCGAAGGCATGAATTGCGGATAACCGATTGCGCCTGCATAGCTGCCCACGGGCTCCAGGGGGTCCTGGTCCCTGTACATCAACAAGAGATTGAAAAGCTCCCTTTTTGCCCAGGCAGAACGCCGCGGATAGCCAAGTGCGATCGAGGCAAGAGAGTTGAAGGCCCTGTATGTTCCCTTGTGCCTGCCGAACCTGGTCTCCACCGCAACCACTGCGGCCAGTGCCGGGTAATCCACGTTGTATTTACGCTCGGCCTCCTTGAGCAGGTCCAGGTGAGCCTTTAAAAAAGTCCTGCCCTCGGCAATACGCTCCTTGGTGATGAAAAGAGCCCTGTATTTCTTGTATGTAAAGCGTTTTTCCGCGGGTTTGGTTAGTTTTCTAATCACCCCGTCCAGGAACCCTGCCCTCTTGTCCCCGAACCACTTGGCAAGATCCGCTCTCTTCAGCTTTCCCCGGCCTTTTTTCTCCAGGTCTTTCAAAAGCAATTTCAGTGCCTCCCTTTGTTCCAAAGAAGGCATGGTAAAAAAACCGTATCCACTGGTCTCACCGGTTACGACCTCGCCATTGTCCTTTACAACCGGGCCTGTATAGGGGAAATCCAGGTCTGTCAGCTTTTGAAGCTCTGCAACCGCCCTTGCCCCGGGATCAGGAACAGGACCGCCCCTGCCCTTTTGCACGACCGGCACCACCATGGCCCTGACAAAGCCTCCGTCCCCGGACAGTGCGGCTTGGAGGACCATGCTGACACCCATCTTGCCGTGCAGGTTGAACCTGCCGTAAGTGCAGAAATTTCCTAGTGAATATACAATCAGCCTTCCCCTGTACACTTCCATGGCCCTTAAAACGTGCGGTCCACTACCCAACACGAGATCCGCCCCTGCATCAACCACCCTATGGGCAAACTGCACCACGTTTCCCCTGTCCTCGTTCCCGAGAAACTCTTCCTCGTCCCTGACCCTGTCCGCCGACGATCCCTCTGCACCGCCATGAAAGGATACGATTACAAGGTCGAATTTTTTCGATAACCGCTTTATGAACGAGTACGCACCCTGGATATCCCTAACATCATTACAATGGTCAGCAGTGTGAAACGCAGCCAGGACAATTTTTCGGCCCCTGACTTCCATTATTGCATAAGTGCCCTTTGGACCGGACCACTTGATGCCCTGTGCATCCAAGGCGTCTTGGGAAGACTTCCAGCCTTCCTCGCCGAAATCCATTGCATGGTTATTGGCAATGGACATTACGGTAAAGCCTGCTTCCTTCAGGTATTTTGCGTACCGGACAGGAGACCTGAATGCATAACAGTTGCCGGATTTTCCGCACTTTTCAGTACGGCCCCCGTCAATGAGCGGGCCCTCCAGGTTTCCGAACCTGATATCACCCCACCTGATGGCCTTGAACATGGGCTTCAAAAGCTCTGCTCCGTCCCCGGGCGAAAGATATGCCTTGGGGTCGGGAAAGGTTGTTCCCATCATGATGTCACCCACGGCGCTGACCTTGATTATCTCCTTTCGGGCTGCAATATCGCCGGCCGCGGTATTGCCCGCGTGTACAGGTATCGACAATATGACAAACGACAAGACAACAACCAGACGCTTCATCAGCCAGGCTCCTTTCCCGAGACCCTGTCCCGTTTGTAGAAGATTAACGCCATACAATGCATTGTGGCAACAATTCGGATGCGCATCCGGACATGAGGCTTAAAAATATTTTACCGGGTTCAACGGCCCCGCTCTTGCGTAAACACACGCCGTGGTGATAAAAATCCGAAAGCTCATGGAACCTTGGCGATCGAGATAGGTCCGGTGACTGGGATGACGCGACAAAACTTCGTGCAAAGCAAGAGGGACAAGCTTGTTACCACTTCTTCCTCCATGTATGGAAGCCATCACGGCCCTCTATTCAGGCTCCTGCTTGCTCCGAGGTTTGCAAAGGTCCATATCGAGGCATCCACGGCAGAGCATATTTCTGACCTTGCCGAACAGGGTGTGGTTGTATACGCCATGCGACATGCGTCATCCCTGGACTACCTGTTCTTCAACTGGCTTTACGGCAAGCTGAACCTGCCCCTGCCCAGGTTCGGCAACCGGTTGTCCCCGGTTTTGTGGATGCCGATGATGATGCTCATCAAGCTTATATTCGGCGCCAGCAAGGTGAATTCAGTCACCAGGGCCGGAGGACTCGTCAGCTCCGGGTATTCCATCCTCTTGTTCCTGAAGAGCCGGCCGAAAGATCCCGGCCCTGATCCGCTGGAATATCTTGCCGAACTGGTCAAGAGGCAAAGAGAACTCGTTCGCCCGATTTTCCTTGTGCCCCAGATGCTCCTGGAAAAAGAGCCTGTACGACTGCGGGGAGAGCGGTTGGACAGGCTTTTCGGATACCGGTTCAGGACATCCGGGTGGCGACAGGTTCTTCGGTTTTGGTGGAAGCCTCATAATGCGCGAGTAATGCTCGGGGACATCATCAACTTGATGCATGAAATCGATATGAATCCCGGTTCGAGCGACGAGGAGATTGCAAGGAGCATCAGGCGGAAACTCCTTGGAGGGCTCGCAGCCGAGAGAAGAGTGGTGCTGGGTCCCCCGGTCAAGCCCCAGGCCAGGATGAAGGCCTCGATACTGGCCAGCAAGTCATTCAGGGAAGCAGTATCCAAGCTTGCGCGAGAACAAGGAAAAAGTGAAGAAGCACTGTTCAAGAGATCTTCAAAATTGTTGGACGAAATAGCCGCCGATTTCAGGGTGAGCATGATCCGGTTCATGAGCGTGGTTCTACACCACCTTGCATGGAAGAAAATGTACGGCGGAGATCAGAATTTCATTGTCGATCCGTACGGGTTCGAGAGAATGCGTAAGACGGCCAAGTCCGCATCTCTCATCCTCATGCCGTGTCATAAGAGCCACATGGATTACCTTCTGATTTCCTACATGATGTATAAACTCGATATGATCCCGCCTCACATAGCTGCAGGAATAAATTTGTCGTTCTGGCCTCTCGGATACTTTTTCAGGCATGCGGGAGCATTTTTCTTAAGGCGGACATTCAGGGGAGACGAGCTGTACGCCTTGGTTTTCAGGAATTACATAAAACAGCTTTTCAAGGAAGGATTCTCAATCGAGTTCTTTGTCGAAGGCACGCGGAGTCGAACAGGTAAGCTTTTAAGACCCAAGTTGGGGATACTGACCATGCTCGTAGAGGCCTTCATGGAACTGAAAGGAAGGGATGTCGCATTGGTTCCTATTTCCCTTTCGTACGAAGACGTGGCAGAGGATTCCTCGTACAGCAATGAACTCTTGGGCGGTCACAAACAAAAAGAAGATCTCAAGGGGCTGGCAAAAACGACCCACGTTTTGAAAAAAGAGTTCGGCAAGGTATTTATCAGGTTCGCCGAGCCCATTTTCTTAAGTTCTTATGCAGCGGATTGCATGGCAAAGGGCAAAGATCCGCTGGACAAGAAATCGATCAACGGGCTTGCATACAAGGTTCTCCATAATATCGACAGAGAGACAGCCCTTACCCCTACGGCACTTGCGGCAACCTCGATTTTAACGAGAAGAAAGTCACCGGTCTCCCAGGCCGAAGTCGTTGAAGACATGGAATACCTGGCAGAGGCACTGGGAAATGCAGGCATGCCGCTCGCTCCAAGGCTGAAAAACCCGGTTGCCGCCTTTATCGAGGTAAGGAACAGGTTCCTTGGAAAAGGCCTGATCGGACTGCAGCACCAGGGCAGCGAAATTTTCCTGACCATCCCGGACAACAAGCGGATTCAAATCGATTATTACAAGAACAACGCGATTCCATGGCTTGTTCCAAGGGCAATGGTGGCGCTGTCCATCCTTACCGATCATGGGCATGTCTCGAGGGAAACAATTTACGAGCGCGTAAAGGAGCTGTCCACATTGTTCGGAGACGAATTCGTATTTCCACCAAAGGAAGATTTTTCCAAGAACCTGGAACAGGCCATAAACGCACTCACCTCTGAAGGGCTGATAATCCGGGATTCGTCGAATGCCTTTCATGCAAACCGGGAACAAGCAGACAAGCTGCGCTTCAACGCCGACCTGATGGCGGTATTCATCGAGGGATATCATGCCATTTTGTCCTGTATCACCGGCTTGGTGAAAGAACCTGTAGAGGAAAGGGAGCTTTCCAAGCAGGTACGGTCCGAAGTGAACGGCATGTATATCAAGGGGATTATCAAGAGACCGGAAATCCTGTCAAAAACACTTATCGACAATGCAATAAGAATGATGAAGCGCCTTGGAATACTGGACGAGGAGATGGTTCCTGTTTCAGGCTCGAAGAACAGATATTCCAAGCAGTTGTCGCTTTCGGACCAGGGTTCAAAAACAGCCGCGGACCTGGCGGCGCTGTTGGAAAAATATCACCCGGAGAACGGGAAATATCCTGCCCTCCTGTCGAAGTCCGGGGAATCCGGAAACGCTTCATAACACGGGTTTACTTGTTCCGCCGTGATACGGGACGGGTTGTAAAATTTTCCTCATGCAAGGCCGGACAACCAGGCTCGGCCGGCGTGAATACTTTTCCCTTGCCAGGAATCCAGGTGCTGTTGTATCTATCTTGGCCGTTGTCTCTTTGAAACAGTGGGCGATTAACTCAGTGGGAGAGTGCCATCCTCACACGGTGGAAGTCGCTGGTTCGAATCCAGTATCGCCCACCAGATTTCCCGTTTTTATTATTGCATCACTCGCCGTGTCTTGTTTGTTTATTCAACTCGTCTGCAAATCAGGGCAGATTGATGTCAGGTACATCCGTATGTGGAAGCTTTACCCCTCCTCCTGACGAGGAGGAACCCTGCTCTACACCGATTGGGACAGCTATTGACGCGGCCACGACAACGGCAACCGCCGTCCAGAACCACCACCTCGTGTACCAGGCGCCCGGACCCTCTTCGACCTTTGAAGGCTGCTTGCCGGGTTGCGGTATCTTTAAAGCAACCGGCCCTTTCCCGGCCTTTTCTTTGTTCAAGGTTTCGGGATTCACTTCAAGGGAAGTTTCCCCGGATGATGCAGGTACGCCCTCTTGTGTTTCCGCCAGGGACGGCCCGGGCTGGTGCAATGGATTAAGCTGCGCGTTTATGGAGTAACTCCTGCCTGCGGCTACTTTCAATTTTTTCCTGTAATTCGTGTACCCGTCTTTCTTCACTTCCACCTCGTGCTCACCTACGAAAATTTCCTTTTCAAGGGGGACTACGCCGGCCTCCTTGCCGTCGACGTAAATCCTGGCGCCGGGCACAGAGGCCCGTACATCCAGTATCCCTGCAAAGGCCAACAGGTCCGCCTGCACTTTGATCTTTTTTCCCTTCTTTATCTTGATTTTCTTGGAAAACGCCGTGAAACCGAGTTTCGTGACCTTGATCTCGTGCTTGCCCGGTTCGAGCGCCAGGGGTTTTTCCAACGGCACGGTGCCGATCTGGAAGTCATCGATAAAGACCATGGCGTCCTTTGTCATTGAAACCACGACCAGCTTGCCGCCCTTGGCGGATTCGAGAAACGCAGTTACTTGTGCCGTGTCACCCGGAGTCATGCTGAGTTTTTTCTTATAGGTCTTGAATCCCTTTGCCCTGATGGTCAAAGTATGTTCTCCGGGCTTGATTCCCTTTACCGTGTCCAAAGGTGATTGACCGAGTAACTTGCCGTCCAGATAGATAGAAGCCCCTGTTTGACTTACCGTGACCGCCAGGCTGGAGGTTTCGTTCTCATCGATTGCCCGTGCAAAGGCCACAGAAGAAAGCATAAAAAAAGAAACAAGGATCAACAAAAAATAAAACCTTGAGAAACCACATAACATTGGCGAACATTTTTTCATCATTCACACCATTTCCATTTCAGCAAAAGGATACCCGGCCATTTTATCGGGTGTCAACCCTTTGGCGCGGAAATGGCGCCGGGGCGATGCCCTTGGCACCCCGGATGCCTATGGCATGTCACGTGTTCATTTCGCCCCTTTGGGGCTTGGCCGTCACCCTCACCCCCTTTTGTCCCCCTCTCCCGCAGAGCGGGCGAGGGGGATCGTTTGGTACCAACGATTCCACGGGCAACGCCCCCGGAATCGTTGCGGACAGCCTGAATCCGTATGGGACGAATCCCCTTCACTGACATTTTATTTCAGGTACCACAGTTTTTCACTCCATGTATCGTATTGATATCACGGCTATATTCGGCCCCCGGAAAATCAACCACCCAAGGGGCGAATCAATCAGGGCGGAAAAAAGAATTAGAAAGAAACAATTAATAAATAATTTGACGAAACGTACGTCATATGGTACGTTTTATTTGGAGGTGATAATTATGACTACCTTAACAGCAAGTCAAGCAAGAAGCATGTTATATAAATTGCTAGATAAAGCTGCATTATCTCACGAGCCTATACAAATTACAGGCAAAAGACATAATGCTGTATTGATTTCGGAGGATGATTGGAGATCTATACAAGAAACCTTGTATCTTCTTTCCATTCCAGGAATGAGAGAATCTATCCTAAAAGGGCTAAAAACCCCAGTCAAAGAATGCAGTAAAAAACTGACATGGTAAATTGGAAATTAGTTTATACAAAACAAGCTCTAAAAGACGCAAAAAAACTTTCGAGTAATGGATTGCGGCCTAAAACCGAGGCCATCTTGGAAATCATAAAGAAAAACCCATTCAAGACTACACCCCCTTTTGAGAAGCTTGTTGGTGACTTATCTGGAGCATATTCAAGAAGAATCAATATTCAACATAGGATTGTTTATCAAGTCTTAAAGAGGTATAAAACTATAAAAATTATTCGCATGTGGACTCATTATGAATAGAATTTGTACTGGTTCATTTGTATTTTGTTTCCTGGACCAGGCCCGCTTTCCACCACCCTCACCCCCTTTTGTCCCTCTCTCCCGCAGAGCGGGCAAGGGGGATCGTTTGGTGCCAACGATTCCACGGGCAACGCCCCCGGAATCGTTGCGGACAGCCTGAATCCGTATGGGACGAATCCCATTCACTGACATTTTATTTCGGGTACCACACGGATGAGCCGGAAATATTGACAACATGGACTTATCAAAATAGATTCAACATGAGATCATTTCAAAGAAATCGGTTCAAAGGTGCGGGGGTGATCTACTACTATGGAGAGGCAGGTGAACCGGAAAGACCTACATGCTTGGCGGCAGCCCCGGTGCATGGAACAGGCGGCGAAAAAACTGGGGGTTATTGTTTTCCTGGTATTCATCAACTGCCCTGCACCTGTCGCCTTTGCCGGAAACAACAACCCGCAGGTGATATCCAACCCGGATGTCAATACGGCAGAAGAACTATTGAAAAACGCGTCCGATTCCAGGAGCAAGCTCAAAGCGCTCAAAGAGACCAACGACATGGCAAGGGCTGCAAGCGAGGGAATGGCAAAGATCTTTTTCTGGTCCGCCATAGGCATCCTTGGAATAGGATTGGGCCTTTTTATCCTCAAGCTGTTTTATAACATCTTCATCGGCCCGATGAGACAAAGGGCCGCATACAAACGTTATGTCGACGGCAGAACTTCGCCTATGGAAAAGCTCCTTGCCCAAGCCGAACAACTGGCGACATCTGATAAGACTCTCACGGATGCAATCCGATTATTCGAACGTGCGGGCGACCTTGCGAGAGCCGCCCAATGCAAGATAAGACTCAACGATCCCCTGGGTGCAGCAGCACTATTCGAGAGGTCCGGCCACCTGGACAAGGCAGCCAACCTTTACGAGTCGGCCGGTGATTACCTTCAAGCCGCAAAAGTCCTAAGGAAGGCCGGTGCATATCGGCAAGCTGCAGAGCATTTCAAAACTGCGGATAAAATCGACATGGCGGCCGAGTGCCTCGAAGAAGGAGGTTTCACAATAGAGGCCGCCCGTATTTACGAAGGAATCGGCCAAATCCAGCGAGCCGCCATGTTGTATGAAGAAGCCGGCGACTCGGCCAAGGCAGGCGAACTGGTGGCCGCCCTTGCAAGCAAGGGAGCTGAAACCTCTCCACAACTGGCGGACAAGGCGGCAAAGCTCATGGAGAAGGCCGGACAAAAAGAACAGGCTGCTGAATTCTATGCCCTTGCAGGCGAGGTCATCCGGGCTGTAGAAATCTTTGTTTTGAGCAACCAGGTCAAACGTGCCGCCGGCCTGTATTCGAGCTGTTCCGCCGACTTGGCGGATGAACTCGTAACCAGGATTCGTTTCGATTCCCTCGAAGCTCCCAAGTTCGCCCAGATGCTGCTTATGGCACGAGATTACAAGACTGCAGCACGGGTATTCGAGGGCTTGGGCAAGTACCACGAAGCAGCCGAGTTGTACACCAGGTGCGGTGATCATTACAGGGCCGGGGAAATGTATACTCTCATGGGCGACCGCAAATCGGCTGCAGAAGCCATGGAGCGGGCAGGTGATTTCCAGACCGCCGCCGAATTGTACGATGTCGAAAACAACATCGACAGGGCGGCGCGTTGCTTCAAGGCTGCGTGCCGCTGGTTCGATGCAGGAAAACGTTTTTTCCAGCTCGATCAGGGCCAGGAAGCCCTGACCTTGCTCCAGAAAGTGGAACCTACCGACCAGAATTATTTCGAGGCGTCAGTCATGGTGGCCAAACTGATGCTGGACAACGGACTTAACGGCGGCGCCAAGAGAAGGCTGGACGAAATTACAAGTGGTCGGCAATGCACGCGTTCTTCCATAGAAGCATTCTATCTGCTCGCGATTTCCTCACTTTCCCTGGGTGACGAAGAAACGGCACGTAAGGCACTAAGTTCTGTCGTGGACAAGGATGTCAGATACGAAAATGCTTCTGAATTGCTTACCACACTTCAGAAAAAAGGCATCGAAGCAGCGTCCGGGCTGACAGGCATTGAACCCAAGGGCTCGGGAGAACTCGGATTCCTTTCACCGCCCATCGAGCAGGTTTCACGCAGGGAGTCCATGGTGGTCAATGTGAGGGAAGATCTCGATTCCCTTCACAAGCTCCCGTTGTTCCTCGACCTGGGACTGGAGGAAATTCGCGCCTTGCGTGGCATCATCATGGAAAAATACTTTGAAAAAGGGACCATAGTGCTTGAGTTCGGAGGTACCGGCCCGGGCCTTTTTATCATAAAATCAGGCACGGTGGCAGTAGAACGAAAAGACCAGGGACAGGAAATGAAACTTACAACATTGCAACAGGGCGAGCATTTCGGAGAGATATCCCTGCTTGCTGAAATTCCGGTTACAGCCAGGGTCAAGGCTGAAAGCGATGTCTCGGTTCTGTACATGCCGAGGCAGGATCTATTGAAGCTTCTTGAAAACAATCAAAACCTGGCACTGAAACTATACAAGGCCCTGACCAAGGCCTTGTCATCCAGGCTGAGGGACACGAGCGACCTGGTCTTCAAGAAATTGGCGGTGGAATAGAGAAAATGAGAGCCAGGCACCAAACAGTCATTAACCTGGTTTTCCTGATTGCAGCCTTGTTGTACCTTTTGACATTCTCATGCTCATCCGCATTCTCCGGCCAGGTAAAAAGCAACAGGGCGGAATCACAGGAAACCAATAACATAAAACATGCCGGCGAAATAAGATTCAACGCTGAAGTAATGCCTTTGTCCGAGGAAATGAAAAACAAGATGAACGGTGTCACCTTCAGGCCCGGTTGCCCGGTTCCTTTATCGGATCTCGTATTGATCAGGGTCGATTACCATGGATTCGATCACAAGATTCATCATGGACAATTGGTTGTACACAAGAAAGTCGGTCCCGAACTGATAGAGATCTTCAGGGATATCTTCAATGCAGGTTTTCCCATCGACAAGATCAAGCCTGCAAGCGATTATAATGGAAATGACGACGCATCCATGGCGGATGACAACACGTCAGCCTTTAATTGCCGACCCGTAACCGGCGGCAAGAGGTTTTCAGCCCATGCATACGGCCTGGCAATAGACATCAACCCCATGCTCAACCCGTATATCAAGGGTAAGATCGTAGAACCGCAAAACGGAAAGATTTATTCGAACAGGCGACTCAAGAGGCCGGGAATGATCCGAAAGCCCGGGCCCGTGTACAAGGCCTTTACATCAAGGGGCTGGAAATGGGGCGGGTCATGGCACACCCTGAAAGACTATCAGCACTTTGAATTCCCCCTGGAAAATTTGGCCAGCAAGCTCGAGTAGACCTTGGACAAGTCGTCCAGGTAGGTATATGCAATAGGAACCACGAAGAGGGTAAACAAGGTCGATGCCAAGAGTCCGCCAATTACGGCTCTCCCTAGAGGCGCATATGGAACGCCAATAACCTGGGCCTTTCCGATGGCCATGGGAATCAATCCGAATATCGTGGTCAGGGCGGTCATGAGTATGGGCCTCAAGCGGTGCCTGCCCCCTTGAACCACTGCCTGGGTCCTTTCCAGTCCCTCGGACTTGAGCCTGTTTATCAAGTCCACGAGGACGATCGCATTGTTGACCACTATCCCTATCAATATTACGACCCCGACTCCTGCCATGACATCAAAGACAGTACCTGAAAGGTAGAGGGTCCAATACACACCGAGTACGGCGAACGGCACGGATGTGATTACCGAAATGGGCAGTATAAAGGATTCGAAGAGACCGGCCAGGATAAGGTAAACAAAGACCACGCCCAACAGCACGGAGAAAAAGATATCCCCAAACAACTCGCTCATGCGGGCGAACCTGTCACCCTTGTCTACCTTGTACCCCCTTGGAAAGGAGAATCCGGCGATAACCCTGTCTATCTCTGCTCCGACTTCGGACAGGTTTTGCTTTGTCGTATATGCCTTGATCTCCAGGGCGGTCTTTCGATTTTCCCGTCGTATCTCGGCAAATCCCTTGGAGATGTCGAAATCGGCCATGGTATCGAGTGCAAGGTCGGACGCCAGGGAAGGAGACCCGGGCTTGGGGCCGAATTTTGTCACATCTCCGAACTGCCTGACCCAGTTAGAATAGGTCGATGCCCACACAGACGCTGCACGGCTTTCGAAAGCATTGCTGAAATTCGCCATTCCCGCAGCCTGGGCCGCTGCTGCAGCACTTGAGACCTCGCTTGCGGTCGAACTCTCACGTCCAAAATTTGCAATCGAATTATTGTTACCTGAACCGGTTTCCAAGAGTGATGTCCCGGCCGACTGCAAGGCTTGCAGGACAAGTTCGGCGGCGCCTTTCATGGGCAGGTCCCGAATATCGTCCAGGGATTGCATCTCGTCCTTGGCAAAGAGCACCCGCATAGGCATATCCCGTTCAGGCAATCGCAGGTCTTTCAGTTTCATGCCCCTCAAGGCGTATGACACACTTGCTCCAAGCACCCTTGGTGATAATCCCCTGGCCTGTACAATTCCTCTCCTGGGTACCACCCTTACCTCGTCTGCAGCGCCTTCATCTGCATCCACCTCCACGGAAGTCAATGAAGGAATTTTACGCAACCTGGCCACCAACTGGTCAGCCAATTCTTTCAACTTTTCACTGTCCCGGCCCAGAAGCTTCACGGTTACGGCGTTTTCAGTCCCTGTCCTGCCATGCCACCCTATCCTTGCATCGACTCCAGGTAGCTTCGGCATGGTTTTCTTTAGTGTGCTTATTATAGCCCTCCTGGAGATTTTTCTCGTTTCAGGAGGCTCGAGAAAAACCCGTATCCTTGCCCTGGGGTTATGGGGCATCAATAAAGTATGTATATCCTTGATACCCAGGGTCTTTCTCTTGGCATTTAACCAATTTTCGTATTTTTTCAATATGTTATCTTTCTCTTTGAAAGTCAGATTCGAGGGTAAGTCTATAATCAGCCGGATATCATTGATGTTTCCTTCCATCCGATCCGTGCTGCCTGTCCTCGAGTAAGGTATTATTATACTTACAAGAACCAGGGCCAAACCTATGGCGACATCCAGTCTTTTATTAATGGCAGCTCCCAGCGCCCTCTCGTACAGCTTCTCCATGCCGCCTATCAGCTTTGAAAACGGAGCAGCCTTGCCGCCCAGCCTGTTGGTGGCAAGCGGGATAGCAAGCAGGGCTATCAACAGGGAAGCCACCAGAGCATAGCAAACAGGCAAACCGATGGCCTTGAGGTAAAAAGAAAGTGTCTGGCTGCCTGTGAGAAACATGAGGGGAATAAAGACCGCCAAAGTCGTCAACGTAGCGAGCAGAACTGCCAGTGCAACTTCGCCCGCGCCCCTCAAAGACGCCCTCTTCGATGAATCACCAAGCTGCCTTCTCCTGAAAATATTTTCCACCACCACTATCGAGTTGTCCACCACCATGCCCACGGACAGCATCAAACCTATCATGGTAAGAACATTCAACGAGTCCTTGTCGAAATACAAGACAACCAGGCTGGCGACCAGGGAAAGAGGTATGGCCAGGGTTATGACCAGTGTCATCCTCACTCTCCGCAAGAATGCGAACAACACGGCAATCGCGAAAACAGCGCCCCAGGCCGCGGTTTCCTCCAGGTTCTCCATTGATTCGGTTATCTGTTCACCCTGGTCGAAGAAAAAATGCGCCTTGCAACCAGCCAGAGCCGGATCCGTCTTGAAGGCCTTGTCGAGTTCCTGTTTTACATGTTTGCATATTTCCACGGTGTTTGCGCCGGACTCCTTGTACACCGCCAACGCCAGGCCAGGACCGTTGTTCAGCCTGCTGATCCACTCCTCCGGAGGGTAGCCCACGGAAACCTTGGCAACATCTCCCAAGCGAATGCCGGGCAATAAGGGAAGAGACCGCACCTGTTGTATGTCTTCATACCTGGCGACTGAACGAATAAGGAGTTTCGTGCCGCCTTCGACCACTGTTCCGCCCGTCTGGGCAAAGTTGTCCTGTGAAAGCTTGTTGACCAGCCAAAACGGATCGATCCTGTGTTTCCTGGCCTTGTCCGGGTCGATCTCTATCAAGGCCATACGCTCCGCGGCTCCCCACACCTCGACCATGGACACACCCTTTAGACGTTCAATGGGTTTCTTGATGTGATCTTCCACCAAATGCCTTGGATCGTTCTCGGAACCCGGAACGCCGACGCCAAGAAAAAGTATTGGTTCGCTCTGGGGGTTCCATTTCCAGATATAAATCTGTTCGACATCTTCCGGCAGCTCGCTCTTGACCCTGTCTATCCTGTCTCGTACCTGCATGTACGAGAGATCCATGTCGGTGCCGTCTTCGAACTCGATGAAAAATCTCGCAAAGTTGGGTTCGGACTTGGAAACCATGCGCCTAAGATTGTGAAGGGTTCCAAGGACCTCCTCCACAGGTTTCGTAATTTGCTCTTCCACTTCCCTGGGCGTGGCGTTCCAATAGTTGATATGAACCAAGAGGAAAGGAAAGGAAAGACCTTCGGGAAGCAACTTGACGGGTATCTTCAAATAAGCCATTGCGCCCAGAACCAGCAAGGCGCACAAACCCACGGCCACGGTAACAGGCCTTTTAAGGGCCAGAGATGGCAGCCACCAACCCCTTTCCTGCCGTTGCTCGCTCATGATCCACCCGAAGTTCGTCTATTCAATGCTCCCGGACCTAACCAAAACTCGGCCTTTTACGGCTCGAACGCCTCGAAAGAATCGAATCGAACAAATCGTACACCACCGGAATAACCACCAATGTCAGCAGGGTCGCACTCGTCAACCCGGCCATCACCACAACCGCCATGGGTTGGCGCAACTCGGAGCCTTCCCCGATGCCCAGGGCCATGGGCAAGAGCCCCAGGACCGTGGTAACAGTGGTTATCAATATGGGCCTCAATCTTACCGGTCCGGCCCGAAGTAAGGCGTCACGCCTGGAAAAGCCCCTGGCCCGCAACTGGTTCACGTAGTCCACCAGGACAATCGCATCGTTCACCACGATTCCGGCAAGCACGATGAAACCGAGGAGCACGAACACGGACAAGGGCCATCCACCGATATAAAGCGCAAAGCCTGCGCCCGCCGCAGCCAGGGGCAGGGTGAACAGTATGACAAAAGGCTGAAAAAGCGATTCAAAGGTGGAGGCCATCACCACGTAAACCAGGAATATGGCGAGTGCAAGTGCTATCCATAAGCTCTCCAGACTTCGCTCCATTTCCTGGTCCTGTCCTGTTACTTCCATCGAGAAATCGGCAGGCAGCTTTATTCCCGAGAGCAAAGATCTCACCTTTTGCGCGGCACTGGCCAAATCCACGCCCCTGCTCACATCGGATGTAATGTCGGCCGCCCTCCTGGTGTCGATGCGCCTTATCTCTGCAGGGCCTTCAACAATCTTTACATCCGCCACCGCCGCGAGAGGCACGGCCTTTTTATTCCTTGTGCCCACGGTCAGCATCTTGAGGTTTTGAAGGTTTGACCGGTCAAAGGCATTCAACCTGACCACGACATCATAGCGCCTATCTCCCCTCGTAAAATGTGTCGCCGTATTACCCTGGACCTTGTTCCTGACCTCTCTTGCCACTTCGGCCACCGACAGTCCCATGTACGCAAGTCTCTCCCTCTTGTAGGTTATCCTTACCTCCGGGTGCCCGGGATGCACACTGGTATTGAGATCCTGAAGGAACTCCTGGTCCTTAAGAACTCCGTAGACCTTGGATGCGACCTTGCGCAAGAGCGCCAGGTCGTGTCCCTTGATCTCCACCTCGAGGGGAGTTCTGAAACTGAATAACGTAGGTCGTGATATTTTTCCGTCCAAGCCCGGCGTGTTCAAAAGAAAGCGCCTCAACTTGCCGATGACCCTGTCTTCGGCGGATGCAGTATCCAGGCCCAGTTTTCCGAGTTCGTCCGCGCCGGCCAATCTCACCATGATGTCCGCCGTATGCTCTCCCTTTCCGGACTTCGTGTAATCACTCTTGTCCAGGCCGATCACCGAGGTTACCGCCTCCACCTCGTCCATGTTTTTGAGCATCCGTTCGATGGGGGCGACCCTTCTTGCCGTTTCACGAAGTGGTGTGCCTATGGGAGCAAATGCCTCCAAGGTAAACTCACCCTGGGCCACTTCGGGGATAAGTTCCGCGCCAAGGGAAGAAAGGGCCCACATGGCGCCGAGGAACATCAGGAAAGCGATTGCAAGGACCGAACCGCGGTTATCCAATGACCAGGCGAGCAGCCTCGGATAAGATTTGCGGAGTCCTGACAATGCAATGTCGTTCGCCTTTACCAGTGGCGAAAGGACATTGGCCAGCACCTTTTCGCCAAGCACCCTGAATGCCAGGAACGAAAGGCCCCTGGCAAGCATTACCGCGGAAATGTAAATAATCTTTCCGAATAATAGTTCCAAGGGAAGCAATATCAAGAAACGCAATACATAATATACGTACCCGGCAATTTTTTTGGCGATTCCCTTTTCTTTCAATGATGCAAGATCCTGCACTGTCACGTGCAAGCTCCTGAATTCAGCGTCCAGCCACAAAGACCCGCCGGTTTTTTCAGCGCCGGCTCCACTCTTTTGCGCGTCAGCCCTGGCCTTCCTGGCTGTCATCATGGGCACGAAGAATGCAGCGGTCCCGAGAGAGGCCAGCAAAGAAAACACTACCGTCATGGATAAATCGCCGAATATCTGGCCTGCCACGCCCTCGACAAATACGATTGGAAAGAAGACTGCAACCGTTGTCAGGGTTGATGCGGTAATGGCGCCCAGCACTTCCTTTGAGCCCCTTACCGATGCAGCTATCGGTTCGTCTCCTTCCTCCATGCATCTCTGTATACTCTCAAGGACGACAATGGCATTATCCACCAACATCCCGACACCCAGCGCCAGCCCGCCGAGGCTCATCACGTTCAACGAAACACCGAACAAGTACATGGGTGCAAACGTGGCGACAACAGAGATGGGAATGGAAAGGCCGACGACCCAGGTGGCATGGCTGGACTTTAGGAACATGTACAATACCAGTACAGCCAACAGCCCGCCCAGGATCATTGCCGACTCCACCTCGCCCACGGCGCTCGTCACGAACCTTGATTGGTCGGAAAGCACTGTCATGCGCAGGCCGGCCGGGGCCTTGAAGACAAGAAAATCCGTCATTCGCTTGTAAAGTTTGGCCATGGCCGCTGCCTTTTTCCGGTCCTTTACTCTTTCGGAAAAAGTGCCGCTGCTGTCGGCCTTGGTATACTTGACATACTTTTGCTGGGCGCTCGTGCCGAAAATCTTGTCCCTTACCCGTTGGGCCACCTTGACCAGGTTGGCATCGGCCTCCCTGTATACGGCTACCTCGACCGCCTCCTTGCCGTCTATCCTGGTGATGACTTCACGATCCTTGTGTGTCTCCTCGACCTTTGCAATTTCACCCAACCTTATCACCGCACCGTTTCGAACCGTGATCACCACTTGGCGAATCTCGTCCAGGTTCTTGAACTCGGACAATGTACGCACAAGGTACTCTGTTTGGCCCTCCTTGAGCCTGCCGCCGGCAAGATTGATATTTTCAGCCTTTAGCCTGGCCACGATCCACTCGCTCGTGAGTCCGAGTGAAGCAATCCTTCCCTCGTCCAGTGAAATTCTCACCTCCCTTTCAAGTCCGCCTCTCACTTTTGCGACCGCTACACCATCGACAGACTCAAGGGCCGGGGCAATTTCCTCTTCCGCATAAAGCCTAAGGCCGTATAAGTCCATGTCACCGAATATGCCTACACGCATAACGGGATCCAGGGCCGGGTCATATCGAAGTATCAACGGCCTTTCTATTTCGTCGGCAAAGGGCACGAGGTCCAGTTGCTCGCGTATGTCCCTGGCCGCCTTGTCAACGTCCTCGCTCCAGGTGAATTCCAGGACCACATCCGAGACTTCCGCCCTGGAAATAGACTCCATCCTGATGAGCCCGCCGACGGTGGAGAGTACTTCCTCGATGGGCTTGGTGACCTCGCTCTCCACCTCTTCGGGAGCAGCGCCGGGGTAAGTGGTTCTTACCGTTATGGTGGGGTAGGAAATATCCGGCATGAGGGCTACAGGGAGTTTCTTGAAGCTGAAATATCCGAACACAAGGACAGCGGCCACCATCATCAAAACAGCCACAGGCCTTTCCACCGGGAAAAAAGGCCCGTACCTATCAGGAGCCTTTTTCTGCATCACTTTCCCTGTCCTCTTTTTCGTTCTTTGGAAGAGGTAACAGTCTTGCCGGTCGTCTTTACATGATTCTCATCGGCATGTTTCGAGTAATCAACCACCTTGACCCTGGAACCGTCTTTCAGGCCTGCCTGGCCTATTACCATGACCATATCCCCAGGCGATACACCTTCCATTACTTCCACGCTTTCCTTGTTCGAAGCCCCAAGCTTCAACGGACCGACCTTGCGTGCCTTGCCTTGCTCCACGAGGAAAATAATGGGCAGGCCTTCCTCGAAAACTATGGCTCTCTTTGGAATGAGTACCACGCCTTTTTTAATGCCCAGTTCGATATCCACTTTTACGAACATTCCGGGGACAAGTTTCTTGTTCACTGTTTGCTTGGGGGTTGAATCAACTTTCAGGGTAACCTCGACCGTGCCGGTGGTGGAGTCCACAACAGGATTGATCCTTTCAATCTCAGCCGGAAAACTCATTTGCAGAGAATCACTATGGGCCTCGGCCTTTAAGCCGGGCCTGAGCCTGGCCAGATGCCGTTCAGGCACATGGACCTTGACAATCAGGTGTTCGAGGTCCACCACGGTGAACAGGCGGCGGTTCGGCAACAAGTACTCACCAAGGCTGATGTCTCTCTGGGTGACCGTACCTGCTATTGGGGACCTCACGAATGTGTGCGCCAACTCCCATGTCATTTGTTCCAAATTCAGCTTTGCCTGCTCGGCCTGGTATTGGAGATCCCTCACCTGCTTCCATGAAACAGCACCCTTTTGGGCCAGTTTCTTAGTATCCACAAGGTCTGCTTCGAGCTTATTTACCGTGCTCTGGGCCCTTGCCCGGCTGTTCACAACGGTTGCATTGTCCAAATGGCAAAGAAGCGAACCCTTCCTGACCGTGTCACCTTCTTCCACCGCCAATCGATCCACCTTCCCGGATACCTCTGCCAGGACATCAACATGGTTGACCGATTCAACAGTCGCCGAGGCCCAGAGCTTCTCGATAAGATCACCGGTCACGGCCTTTACCGCTTCAACAGGCACGGCCTCGTCCGCATCACCCCCGGACTTGCTGTCTCCACCCGGTCCCAACCCGGAGCCGATGCACCCCGTAAATACCGAGATTATAAAAAACAAGATCACCACGGACCAATTCCGCATATTCAACGCCATGCCCTTGCGCCCCCTGATATCCGGTTTTTTCCAATCACTTCGAGTTATCTCCGTTCGCTTCAATTTAAAACTATTCAACTTACCTTGAGTAATTCTTAAGCCTGCGGAAAACAAGTGTCTTGAATGAAATCAGTATAAATGGCAGCATCGGTACACAGGAATTCATTGTCCCGGGCTCAAAGGAATGGATCGACATGGCCGTTGTCCTGGTTATTGAAGACGACAAGGCTCTGGGCGAACAGATCGAAACGGTCCTCAAGGAGGCCGGCTACGAAGTCACCTGGAAACCGGACGGCCTTCTGGGGCTCAAAGCCGTCAAGGAAATTGAACCCGACATGGTGGTCCTGGACATCATGCTGCCCAAGATGGACGGCTTTGCAGTACTATCCAGGATCAGAGACTTTTCGTCCGTGCCCGTCATCATACTTACGGCACTTTCCGAAGGTGAAGACAAGGTCAGGGGATTGGACCTGGGAGCCGACGACTACCTGACCAAGCCTTTCTGGATGGAGGAACTCCTTGCCAGGATCAGGGCACGCCTGCGAAGGCCGAACCTGGCGCAGGATGAAAACATTTTCTCGTTTGGAGACGTAGTGGTCGAACCGGATGCCAGGAGGGTCGAGGTCCACGGCAAACCTGCGGAATTGACACGGGTCGAATTCGACCTGCTGCTGTATCTCTTGCAACGGCCCGGCCGGGCAATCACCAGGGAACACTTGGTAGAGGCGGCCCTGGAACCTGAAAAAGAAGGAACTTACAGGACACTGGACACCCACTTTTCAAGGATCAGGAAAAAGCTGGGATCGAGCGGCGGTTATATCAAGACAGTATGGGGTATTGGGTACAGGTTTGTCCCTGACCAGGGCGACGACCGGCAATAGCCGGAAAACGGCGGGAAAATGCGGCGTAAGTTACTTTTCAGGTTGACCGTTACCTTGCTTGCCGTGCTGGTCTTGTACGGCCTCATTCTCGGATTACCGGCAATGGCATGGCAGAGCTTTGCTGCCAAGAGGGCATTCAAAGAACTGATCCTGGCCTCCATGCTGGCAGGTGAAAGGCGGAAATGCGAGTCATCTCCGGCGGACTTTGTCTTCACGAGCCCGTCGGGAGGGCATTACTATCCCTATGGGCCGGACGGCTCACCGTCCAATCCCAAGGCCCCTGCCCTTCCGAAAAGACTCTTGGCCCAACTGGACCGAATAAGAGGAGTAGCTTTGGACATGGGCCTTTTCGAGCCTGACAAGGGAGGCCGCATGGCAGCGGCCAGGATGCCCTGGAAAGGTCCCTGCTCGATAATCGGCGGCAAGCTGCCTCTCGAGTCCGCGATGGTGGCACGAACCGTGTTGACGGCCACCATTTTTTGGGCACTGGTCTGCGCCTTGCTCGCTCTTGGCGCAGGCCTGCTCGTGTACAGCCCGATGGTAAAAAGGATCAGGAAACTTGAAAGGGCCGCAGCTTCCATTGCAGACGGCAACTACTCGGGCCGCCTGACGCTTCAAGGCCACGACGAATTGGCCGACTTGGCAAGGTCCTTCAACAAGGCGGCCGACGAGATAACCAAGAGAGACATGGCAATGACCAAGTTGCTCCAGGATGTGTCCCATGACCTCGTAACTCCCTTGGCATCGTTACAAGCAGCGGTCGAGGCAATCTCCAGGGCCGACAACAGGAAAAGTGAAAAATTTGAAGATAATATTTCCAGGGCCCTCGAAGAAGTTACTTACATGGCCGGACTTGTCCGCGACCTCAAGGCTGCATCCAAGAGTGACGCAGGCAACTGGGAGCCGCAGATTCGCAGTCTTGACTTGAATGAAATCGTGAAGCGCGTAGTCAACAGGTTCATTCCCCTTGCAAGGAGAAGGGGAATTTCCCTGGATTATTCGGTTCCGGATGAATCAATCATAGTGGATGCCGACGATTCTCTCGTTCAACAGACTCTTTCCAACATAGTCCAGAACTCTGTTCAGTACAACCATGATGGAGGACACATTGCAGTTGTCCTCCAACACGACAAGGAAGCAGATGCCTTCAGGCTGGAAATCACGGACGACGGCCCGGGCGTCGGCAAGGAACAAATCCCGCACCTTACACAAAGACTCTTCAGGGGGGACCAGGCGCGGGCAAGGAGACCGGGAGGCATGGGACTGGGGCTTTCGATTGCGGAAAAGGTCACGGCTTCCCACGGTTGGAAACTCGAATTCTTCCAAATCGAGCCAAGCGGACTCGGCGTCGCAATTTCAGGCGATACCCGGAAACCATGAAAAACCATTGACAAACTACGACACGTGTCGTAGGTTTAATATACGACATGCGTCGGACTTTGGAGATAGATGAATAGGTCAGGCGGGAAAAGGATAAAACATGATTTCAAAGGATGATAACCCTATTCCGGGCGGCGACCTCGAAAGAGCATTGCTGGTCCTGCTCTGGGAACACCGTGATTCGCCATGCACGGCCCGGGACCTGCACGATAAAATTGCAAAGGACCGTAATATCGTTTACACCACGGTTACAAAGGTTCTCGATCGCATGGTCGAGAAGGGCCTAATCGAACGCCGCCGTGCCGGCCGGGCTTTTGTGTACAATGCCAGAGTAAACCAGGAGCAGACTCAACGTTCTATTGTCCGAGATGCCCTGCGCAGCGTGCTCGGCAAGAATCCAAGACCTGCCGTGGCAGCGCTGGTGGGCGCAATCGAGGATGTTTCTCCCGAATTGTTGGACGAACTGGCCGCACAACTGGCGGACCGCCGCAAGGAGCCGGGCAATGGAACGTGAGGAATTGCTCTGCCTTCTGAGCACAGCGCTCTTCGGAATGGCTGTGTGGGTTGCAGCCCTGGCCCTGGACAAGTTCCCGTCACGTCCGGTCATATCAGAACGCAGGGCTTGGTGGGCGCTTGTGGCCCCGCTGTTCGTGGGACTCATGACAACAGCCTTCCTGGCGGGCTGGGCTCTACAGGAGCCGGATCCGACCGACGAATGGGCAAGCGGGTTGACATGGGCGATTGCGGGTTGGATGTCTGCCGGACTCATTCGTGCCCTGTGGCGAAGTTGGCTGGCTGCCCGTACACCCCGCCTTGAAAATACTCCGGTTGCCACTCTCGGACTTTTTCGCCATCGTATCGTTGTCTCGCCGGTCTTTGTCGAGGCCGCCGGCCCTGCCGTACTCGCGGCAGCCTTATCGCACGAGTTGGCGCACAAGCAGGCGCACGATCCTGTTCGGATATGGCTGGCCCAGTTTTTCGCCGACCTGCAGTGGCCTGTCCCGGGAACAGCAAAACGCTTACGAACCTGGCTGCTGGCTCTCGAAATGCGACGTGACGACGAGGCTGTTGCAAACGGCGCCGGGCCTATGACACTGGCCGAAGCCATCATCCTCGCCGCCCGGCTCGGCAACAACTTTTCAATACCAAGGGCACGAGCAGCCGGGAGCTCGCGAGAGATATCGGCCAGGGTGCAAAGACTTATCGAAGCAAAAGACCCGGTTCTTCATAGAGACAGAGCCCGCGCATCCCACCTGACTGCCCCGGGGGCATTGGTAATCTGTCTTGGGACATCGTTGTGGCTGGGTTTCATATACGGGGAACGCTTGTTGGCCTTCTTTCCGGGCATCATACGGTGAGCTTGCGTGGAACTGTAACTCTTACCCTCGTGACGTTCCTGCTCGCGGGATGTCAAGGCATCGCCCCACAAGAGGAAACGTTCCGATCCACATCACATGTGGACTCCGAAGGCAGGGTAGTCCTGACACAAAAGGAAATTAAAGCCGTCAACCTACAAGTTGCGGAGGCAAAGAGCGGCAAAGTGTACACCACAAATATTCGTTTTGGAAAAGTTATCCCACGACCCAACGACAACGTAATGGTCGTCGCACCGGTGCAGTCCCGGCTCGCCGACATCAAGGTATCGTACGGACAAAGCGTAACCGCAGGTGATGTTCTCGCCGCCTTGCAACCGGCTGTAAATGCCGTGGCTCAAGCCGATATGACTACAAGGCTGGCTGGAATCAACGCACAGATAACCGCCGGCAGGTCCCGCATACGGGCAGCCGGGGTCGAACTCGATCGGATCTCAAAGCTCTTGGAATCAGGCCTTGCAACTTTGGCACAACGAGAACAGGCAAAAGCCGAGCTGGAATCGGAAAAGGCGTTGATAAGCGGCCTTGAACGTTCGGCGCATGTCCTTCGCGGTTACGCGGGCGGGCATATTGTGTTAACCGCGCCGGTTTCAGGGAACATCGTTGAAATAAAAGCACGAATCGGCGCCCTTCTCAAGCAGGGACAAGTAGTGGCGCAAATCGTAACCCCGGGACCAAGGTTCATCGATCTCGGAGTACCGCCCGACGATCCGACCGGCGATGCATACCTCGTCGAAACAGCCGGTCGTCACTTTACCGGCGAGCTGCTTGCTCGCGGCAGCTTTATCGTAAACGGGATGCGCACGGATCGAATAAGAATCCGAACCGGCGACATGCCTTCATTGTCACCCGGCCGGATAGTACCAGTACAGGTCCGACATGAACTTTCCGGCATTGTCGTGCCGTTGATGTCGGTTGTAAGGCTCCACATGGATCGCATCGTATTCATCGAGATTCATCCCGGTCTATACAAGCCGCAAAAAGTCGTGCTTTCAGGCAATAATGGAAGTCTTGCCGTGGTGTCCCGGGGGGTTGCGCCCGGGGAACATGTCGTTGTACAGGGTGCGGCTTCCCTTCTCGGGGAAATCGGTTTTTCCGGCCGTCTTGGCGACCTTGATAAAAGGAACAAGATCAAGACCGGCAACAGGGCGTCCGGAAAATGAATGCATTGTTCGACGCGGTTATTCGTGGTGCGATTCGCAATCGCATCGCTGTAATCCTGACCGCCCTGGTCATTACACTAATCGGTGTCCGGCAAATTCAGCAGGCCCGCCTTGATGCCCTGCCCGGATTCACGCCACCCATGGTCACGATCCAGACTGAAGCCCCGGGGTACGGCAGCTCCGAGGTTGAACAGCGAGTCACAGCTCCGCTGGAGCAGGGTTTGCCGGGCATCCCGGGTGTCACACAGGTTCGTTCTACATCTTACGCCGGTCTATCAGTCATTGAACTCACCTTCAGGGACGGCACGAACATCTTTCATGCACGCCAGCTCGTTAACGAACGCCTCACGCAGTCGATTGCGGAACTGCCGGTTACCATACCGGCTCCACAACTCGCACCGATCGTATCGCCGATCGGCGCCCTATTGAAATTCACTTATACTGTCGATAGTGACAATACCGGGGTTTTTCGCGATCTCTCACGGTTCGTCCGATGGAGCCTCGCACCCAGGCTAAGGGCAATAGGCGGCGTGGCGCGCGTTACAGTGCACGGTGCGGCCGCCTTGAGGGTTGAAATACGTCCCGACTTTTCCCACATGATAGCGCGGAATATACGATTTTCGGACCTACGCCGGGCAGTGGCACATGCCCAAGGCACTGCCGCGCCGGGTCATGTCAACGTTGGGGCGCAACGAATCCCTCTGCGGGCAAAGGTGCACTGGTCCAATAAAGAAATAAACAAACTTGCAGACACTGTCGTGAAAATGCATGGGCAACGGCCCATCCGTTTACGTGATGTAGCGGACATTGATATCGGAAGTGCGCCTGCGGTGGGTTATGCCGTTCAAGACGGCCGCCGGGCCGTGTACGTCCAAGTGGACAAGCTTCCATGGGCCGATACCTTGGACCTGACCGAACGCGTGCAGCACATTATTGCCGAAACCGATCATCTTGTGCCCCGGGGTTGCCGTAGAGAAGCACCGGTCTTCAGGCAGGCCGACTTCATTCGAACGTCCTTGTGGTCGGTGGGCCGGGCCATGCTCATTGGTTCGGGCCTTGTAATAATTATGCTGCTCATGTTCCTTGGGTCCTTACGTGTTGCCGGCATCAGTTTGATTGCCCTGCCCTTGTCCATGCTTACGGCGGTAACGGTTTTATTGCTTAAAGGCGCGACAATCAACGGAATGGTACTGGGTGGGCTTGCAATTGCGGTAGGAGAAGTAGTGGACGATGCAATCGTGGACGTGGAAAACATCTGGAGACGCCTGCAGCAGAACGCCGGACTTTCGTCGCCACGCCCCATGCTTGAAGTAATACACGATGCTTCGATCGAGATCCGGGGCGCGGTCGTTTACGCATCCTTGATCATCGTGGTGGTCCTGGTTCCAATACTGGCGGTAGGCGGGTTGGCCGGGCGAATATTCTCTCCCCTTGCCGAGGCCTATGCCCTTGCAATCAGTTCCTCGCTGATCGTGGCCCTCACAATTACACCCGCTATGAGTGCCTTACTGCTTAATAAAAAGAAAACTCTCGGAACAAGAGACAGCACGATAACTCTGTATGCAGACCGGACATATGAACGCATCCTCGCCATTGTCCGCCGCCGCCCGGGGACAACAGTGCTGACAACACTTGTAATCGGTATTTCCTTCATGATTATGTTGCCCTTGATCGGCGGTGGATTCCTTCCTGAATTTCGCGAGGGAGTACTCATCGCGGAGGTAAGTGCCTGGCCCGGCACCTCACTCGGGGAGACCACGCGCCTGGCCAAACGAATAATGGGCCGCCTTTTGGGCCCGGGACATGTACCACATGTAGCGGCACGCATTGGTCGTGCCGCCTTGGACGAGGATTCGGCCCCGGTCTACCGCATAGAGATGGATCTGAAGTTGCCGCCTGACAGCGGAGATCCGGAGGAAGTCGCCGCACGGGTCCGGCGCCAATTTTCAACTATGCCCGGCATTCGGTTTTCCGTGGATGGTTTCCTTGGCGAGCGAATCAACGAGTTACTCGCGGGCGAACGTGCCCCGATTGCAATAAAGCTCAAGGGAGATGACCTGGCGGTTCTCCGTAAGGCCGCATCAATATTGATTGGCCGGCTTGCACGGATACCTGGTCTGCAAAGCATACGGTCCCGTAACCTGGTGGACGTGCCTACTATGGATATCGTGCCAAGGGATGCAGCACTCGTGCCGGCGGGAGTCATGCCGGCCGAGATTGCAAGAACCATAGCCGCAGGAAAAGAAGGCTTGCCTGTAACCGAGCTTACAGGCCCGAACGGCTTCAAGGTCCCGGTTGTGTTTGCTCCGTCTTCCGCCTTTGCCGATGCAGGCAGACTTCCCGATTTTCCAATATGGACAAATACAGGCAATGTACTGCCGATGTCCGCATTGACAAACATAGTGGACGGCACGGAACCGGCATACATTCAGCACGAGATGGGGCAACGTGTTGTTACACTTACAGCAACTGCAAGGCAGGCCGATCTTTCCGCAATTGCCGGGGCCATCGGGCTGCTCTTGAGAGACGGGAATCTCCCTCCGGGAATTACGTGGGAAACGGCGGGACAGGCTGTTGAACGGCACCGGGCGAGTACCCGCTTGTTTCTCATTGCAATAATTGTGATTGGCGCCGTCATGGTATTCCTGTGGATGGCCTTCAGGTCGTTCACCGACTCTTTGGTCATAATCCTCGGCATTCCCGTCGGCCTTGCTGGAGGTGTTATAGCCGCACTTCTCCTGCCTGATGGTCTCTCGTTGGCGGGATTAATCGGGTTCGTTACGCTGACCGGTATCATTTGTCGAAACGGTATCATGCTCGTATCGCACAAGAACCATCTTTTTTCCCGGTATCCGGGCGAAGATCCCGGCCGGTTGATTGTCCGGGCTGCAAGAGATCGACTCCGGCCAATCCTGATGACCGCATTCACGGCGTTCGGAGGATTGTTACCTTTGGCAATATCTCTTGGCAAGGCAGGCAGCGAACTTGAGTCTCCCATGGCCGTGATAGTATGCGGAGGGTTGCTTACCTCAACGATCCTGAACCTGCTCGCCGTACCTGCATTCTACCTCTGGCGCTCTCGATCGAGCATTTCACAGGAGTTTTGATAATGGTTTTTCTTTCCGGTATTCTGCTTGAAGAACTTGCCGGCCTACTAACAAGGAGGTTGCCGTGTCTTCTCAAACTTTCGGAAAATATGAACGGTCCATCTTATTTTTCGCATCACTTTTCATACCGGCTGTTTTACTTGCAGCATGTAATTCGACCGGCAACAACACTCACACCATGGATAAGGATGCTGCTGAAAACAACGATGCAGACGCTGCTATCGATGAAGGCGACGATACCGTAACCCCAGATCAAGAGAGCCTGGCCGATCAGGAGAGAACAAATCAAGGCGACGAAATCGACGCCTGGGCGGATCAAGTCGATCGAAATGAATCAAACAATAATTGGATTGGTCCTGACGGAGGATCGGTCGACCGACTCAGGTTCGTGGCCTTTGGCGATGTCAGGCCCCCGGCTATCGACCAGGATGATGCCTACCCGTCACATGTGGTAAACCAAATTTTCAGGCAACTTGCAGTAAGGAACCCCCAATTCGTGATTGGTGTCGGTGACTGGGTCTTCGCATCAGACTATAATCATGCAAAAACACAGATGCAGTTTCTTCTGGACGCAGAGAAGCCTTATGCACATTTCGTCTTTCATATCATGGGTAATCACGAATGCAATGGATGGACGGACAGCAACTGCCCAGAAGGCGATGAAACAGGCCAGGTCAGGGCTTATTACGAGCTTCTCTGGAACTTCAGCACAAAACCGTACTTCAGGTTCGACGTGCAAACTTCTTTCGGCGATGCCAAGTTCGTTATCACGGCTCCGAACGCCTGGAATAGTGCGCAGGAAGACTGGCTTCGCCGTACCTTGAACGATCCTACCCCGTATACGTTCATATTGCGCCACGAGCCGCCGGATGCAACGCGTGCTCCGGGTGTGGGACCAAGTGAAACGATTATCAAGAGCCACAAAGACAACACGCTTATCATCTATGGTCATGTCCATCACTATGAACACCTCTCCACCAACGAGGTCATCAGTGGAAACGGCGGGGCTCCACTCAGCGGCCCGGACTCCGGTCATTTCTTTGGATACTTGCTCGTGGAACAGCTTTTTGACGGAAACATTCAGGTCAGTGAGTACAAAGAAGGAAGTGATGAATTGAAGGATCGATTCGTACTCGGTCCGAACGGCAAGGCGGTCAATTGATTGAAAACAGACCCGAAAATACAAGCCGGCGGTTAGTGCTGCGACCGGTCCTGCTCATGCCCGTATTCCTGGCGGGATGCCTCGCCGGCTTGCACCAATCTCCTCCGGGTCCGGTACCTGTTCCCGTTTCCTGGCAACCAAAAGCAGTTTTCCGGGCCCTGCTCGAAACCCGTGACCCGGGGAGCACGGTTTTGGACGGCCGGGATGGCTTTTCACCCGATGAAGCAGCTCTCTTCTCATTGGATCACAACCCGATGCTCCGTGCCGTTAGAGCGGAAAAGGGCATCGCCCGTGCAGAAATCCTCAGGGCGGGTCTCCTGCCGAACCCGAAACTCGAAGGAAATATTTCCGTGCCGGCCGGCGGCCGTGACGCCCTGATGCTTGGATACGGCGGGGGATTGTCCTGGAACGTCATGCCATTGTTACCGCGGTCGTCACGTATCCAGGCGGCGCGGGAGCGTTCAGTATCCGTAGATCTCGACATTGCCTGGCGGGAATGGCAGGTGGCGCAAAGTGCAAGGTTGCATGCCATACGGCTTATCTTTCTCGGCAGGCAGGTCAATGTTGCAAGAGAAGCGGGAAAGTATTGGCGGAAACGGGTAAAAAGCTACCAATGTGCACTTGCCGCAAAGGCGACAACAAAGCTACAACTTGCCGGAGCACAAAGATCCCTGGCAGAGTGGAGATTGCAGCGGCAAGAGTTTGAACGACAGCGTCTGATCGAACGCGCAGCATTGGCCCGTTCTCTCGGTATAGAACCGAGCCAGGTTCCTGCAATGCAGGCATCATGGCACCCGGGCCGGGACATTCCGGATTCATCCGGTCTTGTTGCCGGACTCGGCAGACACCGGCTCGACCTCATTGCCCTTCAACACGCGCAGCAATCCAGGGACCATGCACTACGTGCAGCCGCCCTTGCACGTTTTCCGCCCATTGAACTCGGTATACATGGAGGCAGGGATGTCGATGGGGTCGGGTCGGCCGGTTTCACCCTGAGCTTCACCATGCCCGTCTTTGACCACAACCAGTACCAGACGGCCCTGGAACATGCACGAAGACATAAGGTGAAGGAAGAATACAAGGCACGGCTCTTGCGAGCCGAAACACAGACCGATCGATATGTTAAGGAACTCTCTCTCCTCAAAAAGCAATTGGCCACTGCCGAGGCTGCTGACAAGACTGCGAACCGGCTGGCTGTGCTTGCGGATTCATCGGCCTCTCTCGGAGTATTGAATCCCATGATTGCAGCAGGCAGTCAGGACGCTGCATATCGTGCTCAACTGAAAAAACTGGCTATCGAAAAAGCTTATGCCGAAACAACGGTCGCATTATCCATCACTGCCGGTGTGACGATTCGATAGCCACTCCAACAACACCCCGCTGTTACCGGTATGTATCCCATTAATGCGCTTCCCGCAGACCACGCCGGCCAAAACCTGTATTCGGTACGCCTGAAGCAATCACCCGGTTGATTGGTGCATCAGAGCATGTCACAAAATTATTCCGGCAATCGTGGCAGTCATGTTGGCTGCCAGGAAACCGCCGAACATGGCCCTCAAGCAGACCTTTGCCAAGTCCCCTCTCCTGCCTGGAGCAATCCCGCCGATCCCCCCGAGTTGTATGCCTATGGAAGCGAAGTTGGAGAAACCGCACAATGCATAACTAGCGATTATGGCGCTCCTCGCGGATAATATGCCTCCCTGTGCGATTATGTGCCCCAAGTTGAGATAAGCAACGAACTCGGTAAGAACGATTTTTTCACCAAGCAACGAGCCGACCGTCATGGCCTCGTCAGCCGGAACACCCATCATGAATGCGAACGGCCAAAAAATGTAACCGAAGATCTCCTGCAAACTGGTTCCCACCATGCCCAGAAAGTAGTTTATCATTGCCATGAGGCCCACAAAGGCCACGAGCATGGCCACCACGTTCAATAACAAGGTCATTCCTTCGGTGGCTCCCCTTGCAGCAGCCTCTATTACGTTCCTGTCCACCTTCTCGACGGAAATTTCGAGGCCGCCCATTGTTGCGCTCTTCTCTGTCTCGGGATAGATGATCTTGGCGACTGCAAGGGCTGCAGGGGCGCTCATGATGCTTGCAGTCACCAAGTGACCGGCAATGCCGGGGATATCCCGCAGGAAGCCCACGTATGCAGCCATCACACCGCCGGCAACAGTGGCGAAACCGCCTACCATTATTGCATGCAACTCGCTGTTCGTCATGTTTGCCACAAAGGGCTTGACGACCAGCGGGGCCTCTGTCTGTCCCACGAAGATATTTGCGGCCGCGGAAAGGGTTTCAGAGCCGGAGGTCTTCATGGTCTTTTGCATGGCCCATGCAAACGCCTTGACCACCTTTTGCATTATGCCAAGGTGATAAAGGACCGTCATGAGTGATGAAAAGAATATTATTGTAGGCAGTATCCAAAAAGTGAATGTCTTTACAGCCGAAGACATGGTGCCTGCAAAGCCCTGTCCCTGGAGAACCCTGTTGGTGGAAGGATCCCATGAAAACAAGAGGTGCGGCGCAGTTGCCTGAAAAACGAACTCGGCGCCTTTTTCACTGAATGAAAGGAGGATCTTTACACCGGTGTCTATACTGTTGAAGAAAAATTGTGCAACCCCGGGGCTCAGGATTATCAATGCAAATATAACTTGCAGGCCGACGCCCCAAAGGACCGTCTTCCACCGGATCTTCCCGCGGTTTACCGAGATGAGCCAGGCTATACCCAACAGAAACGGAATGCCGAGCAAGGAAAAGAGCCTTTCCCACAGGGTGGTGGTTCTTTCCTTGAATTCACCTTTCTTGTTTCCAATCGAAGATGATCGTACTTCGCCTGTAAGATAGTACCGTCCATCCTCCTCGACAAGATCGAACCGTAACACCCTTGACACGCCTTCCTTGTTTTTCAGGACAACACGGTTCTGGCGTGATATCCAACCGAAGCGATCCCGTTCAAGGGGCGCAATGTTGCAATAACCTGGCACAAGGGAATCAAAAAACATTCCTTCGGCCGTCAGTTCCCGTCCCAGGCGAACGGCTTCGGCAACGGCCTGAATCCTCTGTTCCCTGGGGAAAACAGGGTTTTTAGTCCAAAGGCCGTCGAGATATTCACTGTCCTTGGACAACAAAGCATGGGTCAACATAATGCAAATTTTTGAATTCGGCTTGGTCCCGAGCCCTAAAGTCATGTCTTTTCTTTCTCCCGCGTTACAGGCGGAGGAATAAAACAGTCCTTGGAGACCAAACACCAGCATTCCAAGAAAACATCCGTAAACCCGGTGCTTCATTTTCAGGCGCTCATCCTCAATTTCAAGAGTGAAGGCGCTTCAACCGGGCCCCGGCCGATTCGCATTGCTTTGCGCAGCTTCTCCATGCAGTTTCCAAGTCTTTCCCTGTCCGAATAGAATATTTCCACGAGAGGCTCTCCTTTTTCGATCCGATCGCCTATCTTCCGGTTAACGAGCAGGCCGACGGAAGGATCGATCTCATCCTCCTTGGTCTTTCGCCCGGCACCAAGCTCCAATGCAGCCATGCCTACCGCCTCGGTATCGACAGACACCAAGTACCCTTCCTGCGCCGCTTCGAACACTGCATGTTCCCCGGCCTTGGGCAACAAGCTCGTATCATCGATCGCCCGCGGATCACCGTCTTGCGCTTTCACCACCTCCTTAAGTTTTTCAAGGCCCCTTCCATCTTCAACAGCAGCTTCCAACATGGACCTCGCCTCCTGCCTGCCGGATGCCGCCTTGCCGAGGATCAACATTTCTTCCCCAAGCGTCATGGTGATTTCAGTCGTATCTTTCGGCCCCCGCCCTTTCAGAACATCGATTGCCTCCTCGACCTCCAGGGCATTGCCCACTGCTTTTCCTATCGGCTGGCTCATGTCGGTCACTACAGCTACCACATCCTTTCCCATGGACGATCCTATGGCGATCAGGGTATCGGCCAACAGCCTGGCCTCATCGAGCGTCTTCATAAAGGCTCCGGAGCCCACCTTTACGTCTAGCACCAGTGCGCCTATCCCCTCGGCGAGTTTCTTGCTCATTATGGAAGAAGAAATCAAGTCTATACTGTCTACGGTAGCCGTCACGTCCCGCAAGGCGTACAACTTCCGGTCCGCCGGCGCCAACGTCGGCGTCTGGCCTATCAATGAACAACCGACTTTCCTGACTTGTTCCCTGAAGCGTTCGGTGGAAAGGTCCACCCTGAATCCGGGAATGGATTCGAGCTTGTCCAGGGTTCCGCCGGTGTGACCCAGGCCCCTGCCGCTGACCATGGGCACCTTGACGCCGCAGGCCGCAGCCAAGGGCGCCAGGCATATGGATATCTTGTCGCCTACACCCCCGGTGGAATGCTTGTCCACCTTGGCCCCGGGTATGCCGGAAAGGTCCAGCACATCACCGGAGTACAACATGCTCCTTGTCCAGGCTGAAAGCTCGTTCCTGTCCAAGCCCTGGATGAAAACCGCCATGAGCATGGCCGACATCTGGTAATCCGGGATTTCTCCGCATGTATATGCAGAGATGAACCAGTCTATCTGTTCGGGCGACAGGCTTTCCTTGTTCCGTTTCTTTTTCAATATCTCGTACACGTTCATTCGAAACTCCAGCTTTAATCATTCAAAGCACGGACAACACGGGGCACGATGGTTGTAGTTTGCCTATTCGAGTAACATGGAATAGAAACTATCACCGTTTTCCAATATACCGGCACCAAGAACATCTGCAATAGTTTGCCCCAGGTCTGCAAATGTCTGCCTTGTTCCCAGGTCGACTCCCTTTCTGAGTGACGGACCGGCAACCAGCAAAGGCACCTCCTCCCTGGAGTGGTCGGTAGACTCGGTAGTGGGATCGCATCCATGGTCAGCGGTAATCGCCAACATGTCCGTGGTAGTCATTCTCGCCAGCAACCTCGGAAGCCATGCATCGAACTCTTCAAGCCCTTTTGCATATCCCTCGGGGTTGTTCCTGTGCCCCCAAAGCATGTCGAAATCCACCAGATTGATAAAGGCCAAGCCGTTGAAATCGCGCTTCATCAGCTCTTCCGTCTTTTGCATGCCGTCGGCGTTTCCATCCGTGTGTATGGACTCCGTCACTCCGCTGCCCGAAAAAACAGACGATATCTTTCCTACTGCAATACAGTCGAGCCCGGCCTCTTTAACATGGTCGAGCAAAGTCGGGCCCGTGGGCGGCAAAGAAAAATCCTTGCGGTTGTAAGTCCTCCTGTATGATCCGGGTTCACCGATAAACGGTCTTGCTATAACCCTGCCTACATTGAGCGGATCAAGCATTTTCCTTGCGATCTCGCAATATCTGTAAAGCTCGGCCAAGGGAACCGTATCCTCGTGTGCAGCAACCTGAAATACACTGTCAGCCGATGTGTACACGATCAGGTCGCCCGTTCTCTGGTGCTCGGGCCCGAGTTCCTCGATGATTTCAGTGCCTGACGCAGCCTTATTGCCCAGCACACCCCTGCCGGTCTGTTGTTTGAATGGTTCTATGATACCCGGCGGAAAGCCGTTCGGAAAGGTCGGGAAGGGTTTGTCCAGGTACAACCCGGCGATTTCCCAGTGGCCCGTGGTCGTATCCTTTCCCTTGCTCCTTTCCCTCATCCGGCCGTAACAGGCCATCGGCCTCAATGCCGGCGCTACTCCCTCGATTTTATGGAGCCTGCCAAGCCCCATGTTTCCAAGGTTGGGGAGCTTGAGCCCACCCATCACCCTGGATATGTTACCCAGGGTGTCGGAGCCCTGGTCTCCGTAATCGCTCGCATCAGGCGCTTTGCCGACACCAACCGAGTCCAGCACGATCAGTATCACTCTTTCTATCAATCCCATTTCGTATCACCTCCGCCAACAACTTCGGCATTGTCCGACAAAAGTCTATTAACACAACGTGACTGTTTTTCAAAAACTGATTATATTAAAAAAGACGCTTGGCCGGGGTGTTCCATCATTCCATCCTCTGCCGATATAAAACCATCGGCAATGGCTTTACTGGACATCACTGGCAAGGCGGCTATATCTTCGTATCATTGCAGAATGCAGTGAAAACCGGGAGGCAAACTTAAGGTTGAAGTTGAACCGCAAAACAAGAGCCGGGGTAGTGGCCGGTTTCACCCTTGCAGTGATAATCGTTTCCTACGGCAGTTTCCTGGTTCGGCCCGATTTTTCTTACGGAGATGATGATCTTGAATATACCGTCCCCATCACCACCCACGCATTGTCCGAAATCAACCATGGGGGATTGTCCTGGTGGGTCTTCGGCACCGGCATGGGCACTCCGGCCTGGACAGTGTCCCCTGCACTCGGTCCATGCTATCCTGTTCTCCCCTTATTCATGCTCTTCGACACCGGAACCGCTCTGGCCTTCTCATACCTGTTGTTCCTGCTCCTTGCGGGATTGGGCACCTGGCTCTTGATAAAGAGACTGGGCTGTCCTGTCCAGGCCCGTGCAATTGGAGCAATCTGGTTCGTTCTGTGTGGTCACATCGCGATGCAGGTGAACCAGGGCTATTTCCAGGCTATAATAGCATCCAGCTTCCTGCCCTGGCTGTTACTTGTCGCGGAAGCAGCCATGGATGATGGAATCATCTATTCACTGCTTGCAGGCCTTGTCCTTGCCGTGCCCCTGCTTTCAGGTCACCTGGTCGTAGATTCCATTATATTAATCACCTTTTTGTCGTACTGCCTGGCCAGGGGAATCTTCAAAAACGGGATAAGGGGCGCCTTCAAGGGAGGATTAATCTTTGCCACGGCCATCATCGCAGGATTTCTTGCTGCAGCCTTTCTTTGGCTGCCCGGCCTGTCCGACCTGTTGGCCAATGCCTCACCACGGCCATACCTCACCCAAACGCTGTCATGGAGTTCATTGTGGAGAATCGCCTGCTATTGGTTGCCTCTCTCCGACCCGGGGCAAAAGGGTATGGAGTTCGCGGGTTCTGCAAGTATAATGCTTGCAATTTCAGGACTTTTCTCCAACAAGTTCCTGAAAAAAAATAGCAAGGCAGTACCAGTGGGCTTTGTAATCGTCTTGGTAGGCATCCTGGCTATATTGAGCCCGAGATCGGGTTTGCTGGAAAAAATCAGGCAACTGTCGCCGGTATTCAAGATGTTCAGTCACGTTTGGTTCTTCGGCCTCACCTTTTCAATGGGTATGGTTATTGCCGGAGCAGCCGGACTTTCTTCACTACTCTCTCTTGCAAAGGAAAAGCCCTGGCTTCTCGACACACCGATTCGGGCGGTTGTGATTACGGCCCTGGTGTTGGCGCTCGTTCCGCCTGCATTGTATCTTTTTGTTTCCGGTAACACTGTGGATACAAAAATACTGAATGGAGCAATCAGCAGTGTTCCCTGGATACTTATCGTCGCCGCAGGCCTGTCAATTCCCCTGGTCCTGGCCCGCCAAGGCATGTTGAAGGCAAATACCCTGGCTGATTATCTAGTCATGACGGCGGTCATCGAGATGATCGTATTCTCCTTTTTTTCATTGGATCACGAAGGGCCCCGTTTCCATGAGAACAATTACTACAAGGCGGACCCCCTGATTCATGCCGTCAAAAAAGAGGGAATTGCCGCCAGGGTCCTGATGCAACAGAGCATCACACCTGAAAAAAACTGGATGATCCACAGAAACCAGGGCCTGATGCAGGCCCTGGACCTGGCAAATTTTTCCGGAAAGGTATTCCCATGGTTCAAGAAAAATTTTTCAGACGAACTGGACGGCTTCACCATGCTTCACACAGAACTGGCGCTTGCATCAAAGGGCGGTTCGGATCCCAGGCATTTAAAGAAAAGACTGCTCACGATCAAACCTGGTTCTCCAAACAATAGACTGTTTAACCTGGCCAATGTGGGTTACATCATACTCGACAGGCAGCGACGCCTTTTCGGCGGCGTGTTCAAACCCGTACTCGATTGGGGCACGGCCCGTGTATGGCTCAATCGCAACGTACAAAAAGGATATAGATTGGTTCACAAGGCCCGGTCGGTTTCAGACTCGATCGTGTTTGGAGAGTTGGGCGCTCCTGATCACAATATATCGAAAGAAGTTTTTCTCGCTCCAGGTGCCCATACTCGTATCGACGTTTCCGGCTGCCTGCCAGGCGACCAGTCTGCTCAAGTAAAGGATGACGATGTCAAATTGATCAGAAAGGGCAAAGATTCCATGTATTTCGTCACAAATTCGTCCTGTTCCGCCTACCTGGTCGTTTCCGAAACTTGGCACAGGTATTGGAGGGCCATGATCGATGGTATTGAAAAACCGGTCCTGCGCGCGGAAGGATGTTTCATGGCGGTGGCACTGCCAAAAGGCAAGCATGAAGTTTTACTGAAGTTTTCCCCGCCCGTCTTTACAGGACTTGCAATAAGCATTGGGTGGTTGGCGATGCTTGCGATCTTGTTTTTCTTCCACCGGGTTAAGAGACCGCGCAAATAGTGCCCCTGCCCCAAAAAAATTTTTGAAATCATGCCGTAGAGCATCCATTGCAACAGGGAAAGATCAATAACCGGCGTCATGCAGGTTTTTCATCCCGGCAATAACACCATCCACAGTGCCTACAACAAGGTACAATGTCTTTACGAACGTGCCGGCTTTCACGCCGCCCGGTGGCCTGTAAAGAGCATTCCACTTACTGGTGGAGGCATCCGTGGGTCCATTTCCGCCACCCTGCCCGAGAAAGTTACATAGTCCGTAACTGACCTCCGGGCCGTTGTGGTACACACCAAGGGCATAATTTTGATCCGCCGTGCTTATCAATACGCCTCCGGCTTCCGGTCTCTGGTCAGGGTCTGCCGAAGGATCGACGCATCCACCCGAAGGTACTGCAGCAGTCTTCTCCGTCTTTTTTCCGGACACTGCATCGTACGTGAAGAACCTGTTGAAATCGCCGTTAAGGTACGCGGTCACCAGTTCCATGTTCAGGAAACTCTGGTTTCTCGGGAACACCACCTTGGTCGTCCATCTCAAGACATCGGGCCACCCGTTGAAATCGAGATCTATCTTCTTTCCGATTATCCCGTCCCACATGACCGGCTGATCCTGATTTCCTCCATGCAACTCAGGTCTCCACTGTAACGGCAAACAGATGGTCTCCATCTCCTTTCCGGAGCTGTTGGCATAAAGTATCGCTGAGCCATGGGCATAAGGCGCATCTTTCACGCCCGGAGCACCGTACTTATCTCCCGCCTCTGTCGGATTATCTTGTTCACCCGTGTTCGATAAGTTAAAGGCAACCTGTATCTCCCGGCCGTAGTCGAAGTCATTGACGAACTGCTTGTTGTTCCATGTCAGGCCCGAAACCGCGCCTCCCGCCACCTCGTTAACCTCCATTTTCACCAGGCTTCCACTAAACGCCACCGGAATGGACCAATAGTTTCCTCCCCTTGGATATGCATATCCCAGCACACTTTCCTGCTCGTAACCCAGGGTATCCAGGTTGTCCAAAAGGAGACCAACCGCATGATCTCCCGTGCTCTTGTTGACCCAGCGCCTCACCTCGTACAAGCCTGCGTGCAAGGAACTATAAGGGTATCCGGCGGTGTACTCTGTCTGGTACCCGCTTTCTCCCTGGATAGTCGACATCATGTGATCGGTTGAAGCGCCACTATATAGCCTGTATACCTCGCCCTTGCCGTTGCCGGATGTGGCAGGTACGTAGAACGCCTGCCCTTCCTGAATGCAGTTGTCACATTGCTCGGTTTGCATTCCGGAAATCATCCGGTCATTCCATGCCGTGATGTTCCACCTGGTCCAGACTTTCATTATCCCGCCGCACTCGTAATCACAGGTATTGCAATTCCCGCCGGCACATCCAAAGACGCAGTTCAAATCAACATAATCCATTTGACATGATCCATTGACACATCTAAGCGGACTCACAAAATGTCGCAAGGTATTGCCGTCGGTGCAGGTATCCGCAGGAGCAGTCCCACAGCCCCCGCATTGTGCCTGTCCGCCGCAACCGTCGTCAAAGGTACCGCATTGTTTCCCAAGATCCGCGCATGTCTTCGGCTTACAACAAGATCCATTGAAGCAAACCTCGCCCTGGTTGCAGCAGGCCTTGTTGCACTCCTCATAATTGCACTCGCATTGCCCCAGGTTGGTACAATTCGAATTCACCGGGCATGTCCCGCAATCCTGTGTTCCACCGCAACCATTGGTACGCCGGCCACATGCGAAACCAAGTTCAAAACAACTTTGGGGCGTACAGCATGCTCCTGCATAACAGGCCTGTCCGGCCCCGCAACACTTGGCCTCACAGCAGGTATCAGGACAATCGTCGGAGGGGCAGTTTCCACCGCACCCGTCATCGGCCCCTGCGCACTTTCCGGTACAGTCCGGCGTGCAACCTGGTTTGCATTCACCCTGTTTGCATGACCAATCGGTATCACATATTGTTTTAGTGTTTCCGCACGAGCATATTCCATCCAGGCACCTGTCGCTCCTGTTGCCGTATGCTACGGAACAATCCAGGCAAGAAGAACCCGGAGGACCGCAATGATTCAGGTTCATGTCTGTTCCGGTTATACACTCCACTCCGTTGCAACACCCTGTGCAAAGGTTTTGTTTACACGTCCCATCACACCCGTTGTCTGCCCCGGGACACTTGCCCGCACACGCTGGAATGCAATTCTCCTTTTCATTTTCCAACAGACTTTCATCCATATTGTCTTTATTAAGGTCACGTGCATCCCCATTATCCCAGGCATCCATTTCAGACAGGGACTCCCTGGAATCGGAAAATCCAGGATCCGTTTCATCGACATCTCGTTCCCTTGAGTCCTGGTCAAGCAGGTCCGCATCATGTGCAAATTCGCTTGATTCACTTGATTCGATATTCTTGTCTATGCACTTGAATCGTTCCGAGCATACCTGCCCGGTCGGACATTGGCTATCGGAATCGCATTCAACACATTTTCCGAAAGAATCGCCTTTTTGGCCGCAAATCAGCCGGCCGGGACAATCGGAGTCCAGCACGCATCGATCCGAGTCCCTGGATTTTGTTCCCGAGCCGCACCCGGCCAAAACCAGGAGACCGGCCAACAGTACAATACGACGTGACACAGCCGAAAAACAGCGCCCGGCTACGATTGTCCTTGTCTTTGCAGCTTCCATCTTCTCTCCCCTCAGTTTCTTTCCCTGATTATTAAATCATGACATGGAAAAAAAACAAACAACTCCAAACGCCAATCCCCCCCACCCGGGTTGATTTTCAGCACCCCAACCTCCCCACCCGGGTTGATTTTCAGGGCATCAAAATTATTCCGTCATTTCAAGGAGTTTCGTGCCAGCGAAAAATCCATCAGCGTACAAACACCGGCCAACCACACAATGCTCGAGTCAAAAAATACAACAATCTAAACCTTGGATTCCCGGACAAGCGAAAATTTTTTAGCCTGAAACGGCCTCCTTGAAACCTTGCCCACATGCCCGGCACTCGTATCGCGTATGGTACAAATTTTTTGGTACTTGTATCCTGTTGATATCACGGCTATATCCAGCCTTTGGAAAATCAACCACGGTGGGGACCACTGGACCGAACCCCCTCAACCAAGCGGCTTGTGGCGGTCGGCGCCGAAGTGGCGGCGCCGGTCGTTCATGTAACGCCGGCCGAGGCTATGGCCGCTTTCGAGGAGCCAGGCGCGCACCGAGGCCTTGCCGGCCGGAGGCTCGGAAGACAGGAGCAGTTCCTGTTGCAACCCCTGGAGTTCCTGCCGGGAGAGGATCACGTCGGAGAGCAGCAGGCCGAGCAATGACACGGCAAGCAGCGCCAGGGAAGAGGGAGCCGGTATGAGAAGACGGCGTAGCTTCGCACTCTCGGCGAGCAGTGCCACCCACTCGCGGAAGGTGTAAGCCTCGGGTCCGGCCAGGTCGGCGACGCGGCTGCCGGTTTCGTCAACCGCATCGGCGATGATTCGCGCGGTCTCGTCAAGGAGGATCGGCTGCAACCGTGCGCGCCCGCAACCCGGCAGGAGGAAGACGGGAAAGCGGCGCAGGAGCCACACGATGTTGTTCGTCAGGACGTCGCGATGGCTCACCACGAGTGTCGGTCGCAGGATGGTGTGCGGCAGGCCCGTGTCGCGCAGGATATCCTCCACGTCCGCCTTGCCGCGGTAGTATGCGAGGTTCCTGCCCTCGGGCGCGTTGCAGACGCTAATGTGCACCACCCGGCCGACGCCCGCCTCGCGGGCGGCATCGAAGAGCAGGCGGCTGTTTGCGACCGCACCCTCGAAGGACCGACCGGCCATGGGGAGTCGAATCCAGTAGGTGTTTACCAGGGCATCGGCACCCTCGAGTTCGCGCACCAGGTGCAACCGCTCGAAGTGCAGCGGAGCCCGGGTGATGGGCGTGGCCGGGTCCGCCGGGCAGCGTCCGGTGAGTGTATGGACCTGCCTGCCGCGTTCGAGGAGCACCCTCGCCACGGCGGCGCCGATGTTCGTGAAGGCACCGGTGACGATCACGCGGCGCGTATCTTTCGTCGAGGTCACTTCTCTTGCTCCGCCTCCAGCCGGTCCAACTGTATATTACCCAATCGATAGCGGCAACAGTGTGTTCTCCCCCAACACGGCATGAATGCCGCGGCAACGGCGCACGAGCCGCCGCACCGTGGACACGTCCATCAACAGCAGCAAGAACAGGTCCTCGTAGGAGAGCGCCCCCTTCGTCCCATGCCTCGTGAGTCATCCGCACCAGCCGCGTTTGCCGCAGCCCCCGACTCCCCTCGATTCGCTGCACCTTCGCGTACGAAGGCGTAACCGCCGTCACCAGCACTGGCAGCATCACGCACTGCGCAAGCGGCCGCCCGGCAGGCTGTCCTGTTGTCACCGCCACCGACTGCACTCACCCCATACGCGCTAACTTAAGGTTGTTGGGAGGGTTGAGGCAAAGGCCTGGGCCTGCTGCATAAAGCGTTTGCGAGGGGTATTAAAAGTAGCGATGCAAACTGTCAGCGTTTTCGACCCAATCTCGAACACTGACCGGGCCGACGGTAGCGTAGCGCATGCCATCGAGCAGAGCCCGTTGTATCCTCCATAACGATGGAGGACGTTCACACCAATGGGTATCCCCAGGGGGAAAAAACGAGGAATCGGTCACTGAGATCCTCAAGGAGCAGAGCTGCAAGTAGCTTTGCGTAGATGAAAGTGCGCGTTAAAGAGTGGTCCTTTGCTGGTAGTTCGTCTATGTGCAGTAGACTCTTGAGGCGTTTGAATGCTAGTTCCACCTGCCAGCGGAAACGATAGAGGTCAAGGACCTCAGTGTCAGACAATACATCGTGTAACAGCGGGTAAGCACGAAGACATAGCCTGCGCTTTCAAGGGTCCTAGGGTCTATATTGCGGCACTTCCTTGCACGTTCTCGCATAACCTTGGCTCGCGAGGCCTCGGCAGCAGCCTCGCTTTTACGCACAGCGACAAGCCTTGCCGGTATCGGTGATAACTCCTTGGTTGGCGCCACTCGTACCATCGTACCTCTGGCTTCGGCATCTGGTAGCTTTCGTAGGAAATCCATAATATCGAAGCTCTTTCCATCTGGTGTCTGCAGCGGTAAATTTTGCCAATTGAGACGCACAAGGAAGTCTGCGCCGGTGGTTACGAGGCTATGCAGTCCTGCACGATGGGCGTATCCTCGATCACCGATTGCGATTTCGCCGGGACGTAGTGTGAAACGCTTGAAGGTCTCACCACCCCGCCCGTCGGTAAGTTCGACGTGCTCGATGGCCAGACTATCGAGGTTAAAGCAAAGATGTACACGCCAATTTGTGCCTTTGCTTCCTGGCCGATTGATAGTCGTTGCGTCAATGAGACATACGCGTAGATTCCCCTTACTAGGGGGTGGGGGTGCCCTTTCTGCTAACTTAATGGCCAAAAGCATGCCTAGCCAGGAATCTGCTTTCTTTAGCCGCTTAAGTAGTGCAACGTCAGAAATGTCAGCTACATTAGCTACTTTGGCCCAAGCCGCAGTCTGGCGAAGAGTAAGTCCGCAGAACCCATAGGCCATGGCAAGCCTGAGTAGCGTCTTTGCACTTGAAACACCACGTCTTCTGACCAGAGCACCACTTTCCTTGGCTGTTCGCTCCAGTTCTTCTTCAGGAGGAAGAAAAGTCAGTAGATATGGCCACTCGTATTCAATTATAATCCTGCTATCCATGATAAACATATAATGCCAACCACCAGTTATGTCAATTTCTTAAGTTAGCGCGTATAGGGCCACTGCATGCATGGATAACGAGACATAAGTACTTTGTTGACAGTGTATCAGTGGGAAGACAACAATTTTTCAAGCCTGTTTAAGCCATCCTGCGCCATGTCGGCTGAATCGTTCACCAATACTTCCAATAACGTGGCCATGTCGACCATGGTTGCCTTCAATCCCCGGCGCATGCCCTCGCGGTATACCTCCACCGCATGCCTTGCCACGGAAAGCCTTTCCAATCCCCTGGCCCTGTTGCCGCGAAGGTGCTCGTCCAGGGCCATTAGAAAACCCGCCAATGCGCGCAGCACACTCGGTTCAATGAGCGGATCGAGATGAGATACTATCATCTTTGCAACGGCAGCCTCGCTTATTCCCTCCTCGTCAGGCCTGTATCTACGTATTTGCCCCTTGCCGGTAAACACTATTTCGGTTCTGTCTCCGTTGCCGTCTGATTCATACAGGTTTATCCTTAGGCTCCGCGTGTTGTGACCCCAAAGTCCGAGCAACGTGAAATCTTTCATCTTGTCGGCCGGCATCAGGTCAGGCACATATCCTGTATCCAAATAATGACGAACGACCAAGGTAAAAAACACCACCAACTTCTCGAGGAGAGCCACGTTTTTCACCATGTGTACCGAATGCCTTGGAACCTTTGCATCAGCCAGCGTGAACGAGTCAACAAGTTTCTCGCCCGGTCGTGCCCTGGGGACCGGGCTTTGGAAGAGCGTATACAATATCATTTTGGGACGCACATACTCCGCCGCAGGACCGGAGGTTCCGCTCAAAGTCTCTTCTATGATCCGGTAGATGTCTTTTTTTTCACTTTCTTCAAGTCCACCCAGCAACTCCTGCTCAATACCGATCGACCTGCAATAAACGCCGACATTGGTATTGCGTCTCGGTTCCAGTTCCATGCCCAGCATCTTTCTTAGGACATCCGCCGCAGCCTTTGCCGCAAAGCCCGCCGATACACCACCCGGTATCCTCCCCCTGGCTTCAATCTCGTAATCCGGGTAGTCATGGTGGTAATCCAGGCATACGGCGCATAACCGCTCCAGTCGCCCGTCGCTCAGTGCCTCCCTGGTCCGCGCAATCAACTGCGGTTTTATCAACCCTGCAAGCCGATATACGACCTTGGTGTTGCTTTCGAGAATTGTCTTTATTTCCGATTCCTCCAGGTCCAGGTCGTACGTATATATTCTAAGAAAAGAAGGAAGGAATGACTCGCTCCCGTGTTCTTTGAAACTATGTTCAATCAAATCCCTGGCGCGATTCCATCCGAACCATGGATGGCGCGAACCCAGGGCCCAGCGCATGGTATCCCTGAATCCCACGGTTATCTTGCGGGAATAAAACTCACGTAACTTCATGACGGTCGCCCCGTCCAGCACATCTTCCCTCAGCTTTTCCTGGAAACTCTTGATATCATCTTCACTACCGAAGGACTTCTGGATCGATCGATCCCTTTCAAGGAGTTCACGTACCGTCCAGTTCTTGTTCCAGAGCGGGGCATCCTCCAGAAAAAGCTCTTTACCCGAGGCGGACAAGTCTTCTCCTTTGCCTGCCATATCCACCAAAACTGAAGGACTTGCCAAAACAGGCAGGGGATTTTTACCATCACCGCCGAAATAGAGCACCTCCCTTGCAGCCGCCATGCTCTCCTGGATGGCCCTCCGCCTCGTGGGCAAAAGATCCGATGCCAATGCTCCAAGCGCCTCGGCGACAAGGGACCTGTTTATTCTCAACACCCTACCGCCCAATTTCACCTCGATAGGTTCGTTCTTCCAGATCCTGAGCCTCAAATTATGTCCAATACTTCGTGCCGCCTTTGCAGCGCGGCCTCGGCTGAAACCCATTCGCTTGACCAATGCTTTTTCAAGCGGACCGGGTTCCAACATGAAACCCGCATATGAAAGATCCTTAAGGTCTTCCACCCGAACGGCTGATTCAAGCATGCAGGAAAGTATGTCCCTGTCCCGGGCCCGGCCCTTATCGCCCCTCGAAACTTTCATCATGTCAAATACTCCTCGCCCGGTCGCACAGGTCATCAGCCGAATAATAGGTCAAAAGGCGTTTCAATGCTGCTTCCATGTCGCCTAGAGCATGTACCTCATGGCCCACGGACCGATCCTGGTTGTCCTTACCATCTTGTCCTTCCGAAGGCCGAGGCCGGGCACGACAAAGCAAAGCTCAGGCCCTGCAGTTATAAGGAATTCGGTTTCCGGCTCGTACAATTCTCCATCAAGGGTATAACTCTCGGGGCTTTCCAAAACCAGTTGCAGGGTCCTTGCCATGGTCCTGCCTACTTGTTTCTGGCGGTCTATCCTGCCGAGCCACAAGGCGGGAATTTGTTTCCCCAATGAAACAGGTGTAGCCCAGGTCCAGGCCGCTTCGAAAACATTCTTGTCCCATCCGGCCCTTGGAAAGAGCTTGAACCCCAAGGCCAACTTTTCCACAAAGCTGCAGAAGAAAGCATGCGCCGAAACCCTGACCGCCGGGCCTTCGTCGGCCCTGTAACTTATTTCCATGTTCCTTGTGATGTTGGATGCCATCTCTCCCCCCATTATACTGTCGCCTATCACCTCGGCCACGAGTTTAGCCGCCCCTAAAGCACTCGTGGCATCCCTGTCATAGTATAGCTTCAAGAACCTGGTTGCAGACCCGATGCCGAACATGAAACTGTAATGACCGTTTACACGAAGTATATTCCTCTTGATGCAACGTATAGGCACATTGTGCTTGTACCTGGCGATGGTCAATAACAAGGTCGATAAGCTGCTTCCCCTGATTCCGAAAGACTTGGGCACCATGTTCTGTGTTCCAGAGGGCAACAACAACACCGGAGGAACGGGTTGATCACCGTACACCTTCAGCATTAGTTCTATGGTCCTGTGTGCCGTTCCGTCACCACCGCTTATCGCCACAATGTCTATCTCGAATTTTTTGAATGCCCTTGCCGCTGCCTCGGCATCATCCAATGTTCCGGTTGACACCAATTCACCGTCCTGGCCCAGGATCAAGGCAAGGCGATCCTTGAATTTGGGGGATAGCTTGTTCAGGCCTGCGTTCGGATTGCTTATTATTCCTATACCGGGCACGTTTCACTCCAAAAGATCATTCCGGACCATGGTAGTTGCCGATTAGCGCCGGCGCCGGACCACGGCCTATTTTTTCAATTCCCGGCCCAACTTGGCCTCAACACTGGCCTGCTTGCCGGTAAGCCTGCCGGTTGCACCTTTCTTGTCATCCACGACTATTCGCAAGAGCACCCGGTCCGCTTTTTCCAAGGCCGCATCCCTGCACTTCTTCATCAAGTCCATGACAGCATCCCAATCTCCTTCCACTGACGTGGACATGGGCCCGAACTTGTACTGAAGGCCGGACTTATCTATGATATCCAGGATCGGGGCAAGATCCCCGGAAAGTGAAGCTCCCGAACCCAGGGGAACCACTGAAAATTCAACTATCATTTGATGGTCTCCTCTCTCATCCCTTGATGAGACCCGTCGCAAGTAACACATACCTCAACAGGAACAATACGCTGAAGGCATGTACCCACATACTCGAATCCCTGAGCCTTCCCCTCAAGAGTTTCAGCAGGCTGTACGATACGAAACCTGCGGAAATGCCCTCGGTAATGGAAAAGGTAAGCGGCATTACCGAAATCGCCAGGAACGCGGGCAAGGCCTCTTCAAATTCTTTCCATTTAACTTTTTCGATACCCTTCATCATGAACATTCCGACAAGTATCAGCACAGGGGCTATAACCGGATGCACGAAGACGCCGGGACTGATCTGGTATTCGCCCGCCACCATGGCCACTAATGGATAGAAGAAAAGCGAGATGATGAACAGAAATGCAGTGGCAATATTTGCAAGGCCTGTCCTTGCCCCTGCAGCCACTCCTGCGCTCGATTCCACATAGCTCGTAACAGTCGAGGTGCCGAGCAATGTTCCGACCACGGTTCCGACTGCGTCCGCAAACAACGCTCCTCCCGCCCGCGGCAGGTTGCCTTCATCATCCAGGAGTCCGGCCTGGCCGGAAACACCGATGAGAGTTCCGATGGTGTCGAACAGATCGAGAAAGAAGAAAACAAAGACCACCGCCAACAGCGAACCGAAACCGCTTGAGAACAGGCCCTTGAAATCCAGTTGAAAAGCAGTTTCCCGGAGCGAAGGCGGCAATTGAACTACTCCCTGGTAATTGACCAGGCCGATAGCGAGCGCCACCATTGTCGATACAAGCAGACCCACGAGAAGTGCCCCGGGTACCTTGAATGCAGTAAGCACCACTATGACCAGGAAACCGCTTATTGCGACGAGAACGGCGGGGTTGCCGAGGTCTCCCCTGGTGATATAGGTAGCCGGGCTGCCGACTATGATCCCGGCCCACTCGAACCCTATTACCGCTATCAAGAGACCGATTCCCACGGCAATACCGTGCTTGAGGCACGATGGCACGGCATTCAACAGTTTTTTACGGAAACCGAAAAATGTCAGGCCGAGAAAGACCGCACCGGAGATGAAGTTGGCGGCCAGTGCTTGCTGCCAGGTGTACCCGAGAACACCGCATACAGTGAATGCAAAGAAGGCATTATGGCCCATTGCAGGGGCCAGGGCGACCGGGTAGTTGGCGGAAAACGCCATGACCAGTGTGGCCGCAGCAGATGAAATACAGGTGGCCGCCATTACTGCGGAGCCGGACATTCCACAGCTTTGCAATATTGCGGGTTGCACGAAAATGATATAGCACATGGTGAAAAACGTGGTCGTTCCCCCGCGCAGTTCCCTGCCGACCGTTGTATCCCTCTCGGAAAGCCTGAATGTCCTTTCCAAAAATGACTGATCCAATTTGGCTGTCCTCAACCTTGCCGTTCTTTTTTTCGTGCCCGGGCCAAAACCTGCCCGAGCTTCACCAGGGAACCGGCTTGAACCTCTTCAAAGTGTATCCGCCCGGGTTCGAACAGAAGCACCACGGAGGAACCCAGTTCGAACACTCCCAGTTCATCTCCTGCTTCAACAGGTATAGGCTTATCATACTCCCTAAAATCCAGTATTCTTCCCCTGGAGCCATTTGTAACGATGTTGTCAAAGGCGGCCCTTATTCTTCCAACCACCATTGCACCAATCATTACTACCGCAACCTGTCCCAATCCTGTTTGCAAATAAATCGTCAATCTCTCGTTCAAGGTGAACAGTGCAGGCACCCTGGCTATAGTCAAACCGTTCACCGGCAGGAGACCGCCGGGTATGTAACGCCAACCCGTGATTTTTCCGGGCAACGGAGAATGGACCCTGTGGTAGTCGCTCGGCGACAAGTAAAGGTTCACTTGATCACCATTGCGAAACAGGCTGGTCCTCTCCGGATCCAACAACAAGGAATCCACGTTGTAGTAGATTCCTTTAACCTGCTCCAACCGTCCGTTTTCCACAGGGCCGATGGCTCTAAGTAAACCATCTACCGGGCATGCGACTTTTGTCAGGGACCCGGGGAAAGTTCTTACACCCGGTTTCAATCGCCTGGTAAAAAAATCCGCCAGGCTCTTGTACTGCCCCGGCGCCTTCTCCGCCTCTCTCACGTCGGCACCCAACATCCGTGCGAATGCAGTAACTACGGGCTCCCGCAAATAAGCAGGCATTTTAAGGCGGGCCAGGTCTCCAAGAGTCCTGGAAATAGTATTCTGAGGAAGAATCTTCAATAAAGTTACGACATGGTTCATGTCGAGCATCCAGCTCCTCCACGTTTCCAAAGTGACTTTGATATCACAGCCCGGTTAACGCGGCAAGTAATAGAGTTTTTTTTGGGGGGGGTGAAAGCCCCAAAGGGGCGAAATAAAATAGCCTGGGGCAACGCCCCAGGAATTATTGGCACCAAACGATCCCCCTCGCCCGCTCTGCGGGAGAGGACAAAAGGGGGTGAGGGCGGTGGAAAGCCGGCCCGGTCCGGGAGATAAATTACAAATTGTTCGGATTGGATCTCGCAAGGGCGGTTCGCGAACCGCCCCTACTTCATGAAATAACAGCATATTTTAGGCACCCTGAAAATCAACCTGGGTGGGGAG
>JAADFL010000166.1:0-1392 GCA_013152945.1 Deltaproteobacteria bacterium
CGATATTATTATTATGATAAATATAGAAGGGGGGTGGTAGCCTATGATTTAACCAACATGAAACCAGCCACATAAATATGAAAGGAGGTGAGTGTAATGAGAGAAGAACTGATGAGTGGCGAAGAATTTAAAAAATTCTTTAATGATGTAGTGAACGCAACGCTTGGCACTAAAGGCGCGCCGGAGAGTTTGTTGGAAGTTATGAATCAACACGGCATATCACCGGATTTGCCACCGGCTGTAGCGGAAAAAATCATGCCAATGTTGGCAACCAAGGTTCGTGACATTAAGCGTATACCACACAATTGCTCATGGTGTCCTGTGTGTGGAATGTGTGCCGCATGTGGTGGGCTAAATGCGGGATCTTTAGGCGCCTGCGCAGCATCTGCAGTTCATGTTTTGGATTAAGGTAGCAGAGGAAGCGGTCAGCAAATGGCAGCCTTGCCTACCTGGCTCGGTTGCCAGGTGCTCAGTATTGTGTATTATTGTAGTATAAGTTGATAGGTTGTGATGAGTAATATGGACCTATTAAAAAGAAGTGATAGAGAATCTTCTTTGCCAAGTAATATGTATCCACAGCTTGGGAAAGATGTGTCTTTGCATATTTCTCCCGGTTATGGGTTGGTTTTATATGGACAGCCGCCAAAGCCTTTGCATGTTTCCAGGGATACAGTTAATATACTTGCCGGTTGTAATGGTATGCAAACAGTTGGCGAGATTCTTACCGACTATGTTAATGCCGAAAATAGGGGTAATGATGTAGACGTATCGGAAGCCATCCTCACTTTGACCGGTCTTATTAATGAAAGAATAGTCGTATTGGGCGAAAATCCGAAGAAAGTCAAAGTGCGGATCACAGGAAGCCATACGATCTTTTACCCCACGAGTATACAAGTTGAGCTGACAACCAATTGCAATCTCAGTTGTAGTTATTGTTATCGAAATTCCGGCGCCCATGAACCAGGTAGGCTTGGAACGAGTAAATTGCTCGAAATACTTCGTGTTTTGTCGGACAATGGTCTACATTCTGTGGAACTTACCGGTGGCGAACCCCTTCTTCATCCCGACTTTATTAAAATAATGAGATTCTGTGGAGAACGATTCTCTATTGGCGGGTTATTGACAAACGGCACACTTATCACGGAATCTCTTATCCGCGAGTTGCTTCTGTTTAAGGAAAAGATGGTTATCAGTGTAAGTTTGGATAGTCATATAAGCGACGTTCATGATGAGAGGCGAGGATTAAGGGGAGCTTTTGACAAAACAACTCATGGAATACGCCTGTTAACGCAAAACGGGTTTTTTACTCGCGTAAGTATGTCTGTTGACCAGGATAATTGGAAAGATGTTGAAGCAACTTTACTGCTGGCTCATCAATTAGGCGCCAGTATG
>JAADFL010000166.1:1430-4666 GCA_013152945.1 Deltaproteobacteria bacterium
AATAACTTTGGACTATGGGATCAGGATCCGGAAGAAGCGCTGCAAACTGAGCGGCGGTTATCTGAAAAATATAAGGGCTTTCTTCATTTTTTACCGGAAGATACAATCTTGGAAATCCATCAACCCGGTGGGTGTGGAGCTGGTCATAGAGTGTACGCTATGGACCCAGTCGGATTGGTTCGCCCTTGTGTAACATTTGATGAAGGTGGTTGTGGCAATGTAAAATTGACCCACCTGGAGTAGAAACGGCAACGCAAAATTGACCCACCTGGAAAAGACCTCTGGCAAAGGAGATATCCGATAGGATATCAAGGTGCCGGAGGTGAAAGGAGCATGATAACGGTGGATCAATACAGTTATATCAGGACGGCGCATCGCGTATACGGGAAGAAGATCAGAGAGATCGCAAGAGACACAGGGCATTCAAGAAACACGGTAAAAAGGGCGCTGAGGGAAGAGTACTGTGGGTACCATTCCAGAAAGACGCAGCCGTATCGTGTACTGGGTCCCTACCTGGATATCATTGACAGATGGTTGAAGGGGGATAAAGACAATCCCAAAAAACAACGTCACACGGCGAGAAGGATCTACCATCGGCTGTGCCATGAGCATGGCTTTCAAGGGAGTGAGCGGGCAGTAAGGAGATATGTACATGATGCGAAGAAGAGGCTGGGACTTGGTGTTGGTGACGTATTTATTCCCCTGGATCCGGAGCTTGGCCTTGAGGCAGAAGTAGACTGGGGAAGGTGCCATGCCATTTTGGACGGTGCATACACCAACCTGAAGATGTTCTGTATGCGTTCGAAAGGGAGCGGCAAGCCCTTTGTGCAATGTTTTCCCTGTGAGCGGCAACAGGCCCTGTTTGAAGGACATATCAGGGCATTCCATTTTTATGGTGGGGTCTTCTCCACCCTGATCTATGACAATCTGAGTACGGCTGTTGACAAGGTCCTGCGGGGGAAAGACAGGAAACTGCACGAGAGTTTTGTCAAGTTCCAGGGGTATTATAATTTTGAACCCCGGTTTTGTAACCCCGGGCAAGGACACGAAAAAGGAGGCGTTGAAGGACTGGTAGGGTATGCCCGGCGAAACTTCATGGTGCCGATACCCGAGGCAGAGAATCTGGAGGAGCTCAATCAATACCTTCTGGAACAATGTGTCGCTTATGGTGACCATCGCATGGCCGGGAAAGAAAAGACGGTCAATGAGCTCTCTGAGGAGGAGAAACAACATCTCTTGCCGCTGCCGGATTTTCCATTCAGTAACCTGGAGACATATGCCGGGAAAGTGGACAAGTATGCAACAGTGCTCGTGGACAAGAACCACTATTCTGTACCCATTCGGTATGCGGGATTGAAGGCGAAGATGGTTGGGTACGTAGATCATGTGGACATATACTATGGCAGCAAAAAGATAGCAACACACAGACGGGTCTATGGCAACAACAAGTGGCAACTGGAACCGTTTCATTATCTGGAACTGATCTTGATGCGGCCTCAGGCCTTCGAGAGTGCCCGTCCTATCAAACAGTGGCGGAAGGCATGGCCGGAGTGCCTTGAAAAGCTCCTGAGGCATTTTTGCGAAAAGCAAGGTCAAAGCAAGGGGACAAAAGAGTTCATACGGGTCCTGATGCTTTTTAAAGAGTATGATGAACGGGAGGTGATTTCTGCGGTCGAGGAGGCTGTTTCAGCCAATGTCAGCTCCAGTGAGGCAGTAGAACAAATCCTGCTTTTCAGGACAGTCTCGCGAGATGAGGTCTTCGTTTCTCTTTCCAATTGGGAAACACTTCCGCCTCCGGATGTATCGGTCTATGACCGGATCGGAGGTGCTCTATGAATGCGGCAGTCATGGCAGCACTTCTTCCCAATCTCAGGTCATTGAAGTTGTCCGCAATGGCAACGAACCTGGAGAGACAGCTTCGCCAGGCCCGGGAGGAGAAGGAGGCATATGAAGAGTTTCTTCTCAATCTGACGGAAGTGGAAGTTGCCACTCGGATGGAGAATGGACGCAAGCGGAGAATAAGGGAGGCAAGGTTTCCTCTCTTGAAACCTCTTGAGACATTCAACTTTGAGGCGGCTCCGGATCTTGATACCCGATTGATCAAGGAACTGGCAGACGGCCAATATATCAAGGAGGCCCGTAATGTCATATTCCTGGGGAGGAGTGGGACGGGCAAAACACATTTGGCGACCGGCCTTGGTATGGCGGCGTGTGGTCAAGGAGTCCGTACTCGATTTGTGACCGGCTGCGGCCTTGCCAATGAACTGATTGAGGCACGGGACGAAAAAGTCCTCTCACGGACGCTGAAACGCTATGCAGGCTATGGCCTCCTGCTCATTGACGAACTTGGGTATGTCCCGTTTTCCAAAGAGAGTGCCGACCTGATCTTCCAGGTTCTTACTGAACGCAATGAGAGAAAATCGGTGATCATTACCACAAACCTGGGCTTCGGAGACTGGACGCAGGTGTTTGGCGATCCTACATTGACGGCAGCTTTATTGGACAGGATAACTCACAAGGCACACATCATTAACTGTACCTGGGAGAGCTATCGGCTGAGAGACACGCTGAAGAAAAAATAGGCGGTCAACAACAGACAGCGAAAGCTCCCGGATTGCGGGGGACAAGGAGAGAAAACAGATGGCAATGACCGTGTACAATCCGCAAAAAGGTCGTCTTGAAACGATTGATGCGGCCATCACACAAGAGAATACTACGTGGTTCGAAGACTGCGTCCAGGATCATGATATCTACACGATCATGGATTTTGAAGGCGGTCTTCTCATTCGTGAACTTGGCTATTCCTATCCCCTATGGATATATGGCCTATCGAGATCGGATATCGGATATGATCAGCGGAAGGCGAAGCAAGTCCTCCGCAAGTACGGATAGGATAGCTAGCAGCCCTCGGGACACCGACTCCGCCTCTCTGCGCCTTCCCGGGGCTACAGATGAGGAGCTTAGCCAAGCCGGGGGGCGGATTAGTCTTCAATGAGCAAGGTGCATCATTTTTCAGTTGCTGTTTTGACTGAAAAAGCTATGGGCTGTGAGACACACTAAAGAAGGGAAAGGCAATTAATCGAGGCAGATGGGTGGTAACTCCGGTCGCCTACGGCTCCCTCCGTTCCCACCCATCCCAAAATACACCCACAGTGGGTAAAGGGGTACTTTCTTCAACTAATGGGTGGGTCAATTTTGGGTTGCCACAGTGGGTCATTTTTCGGTTGCCATTTACA
>JAADFL010000167.1 GCA_013152945.1 Deltaproteobacteria bacterium
GTGTCTGTATCCGTGTCTGTATCCGTGTCTGTATCCGTGTCTGTATCCGTGTCTGTATCCGTGTCTGTATCCGTGTCTGTATCCGTGTCTGTATCTGTATCTGTATCCGTGTCTGTATCTGTATCTGTATCTGTGTCCGTGTCTGTGTCCGTATCTGTGTCCGTGTCTGTGTCCGTATCTGTGTCTGTATCTGTGTCTGTATCTGTGTCCGTGTCTGTGTCCGTGTCTGTGTCCGTGTCTGTGTCCGTGTCTGTGTCCGTGTCTGTGTCCGTGTCTGTATCTCCACAACTCACACACCTGTATTCATAATTACAAATATACCCATTAGGACACTGGGAAGTCTTCTCACACTCTCAACACAAGTTCCAGCCACTGGACCTTTTTGTGCACATATCTTGTCCTTTGGACAGTTTATGTCTAATTTACAGGCATTATCTTTGCTGTTTCCCTGGCAGCCAGATAACAGAAACAGAAAAAATAAAATAACAATTATTATGTCAGAGGTTATTGTTTCACTTAAAACTTGACTGCGCCTTGGTGGTAAATAATTCATGTTTAGACCCCCAAGTCTCCCATGTCAAATACACGATTGGAAAGCCAAATTGCTTCCAGTATTGAAAAAAGATTGCTAATGTATACTACCATATATCCAAAGTGACAAGTCCCAAAACATCGAGCAAGATCTCCAAAAAATTCCATAGAGATGCCCGAATTTCATGAATCAAGGAAGAAATCCCTCACAGCATTCACGACCTCTGCCTGCTGACTTTGGGTCAATGCAGGATAGATAGGCAGTGCCAACACCTCCTTGCTTGCTGTTTCAGACACGGGAAAATCTCCCTGCTTGTAACCAAGGTCCCGAAAGCACTCCTGGAGGTGAAGCGGAACAGGATAATACACCTCTGTGCCGATGCCTCTCTCCTTGAGATAAATCTTTAATTCATCCCGTTTTTCAACTCGTATCACGTACTGGTTGAATATGTGCCTGTTCCCTTGGCCTGCACTCTGCCGGTAAGGCAATGTCACCTTGTCCAAAAGCCCAAACTCCGTGAACATCCGGTCATAAGCGTTTGCATTCTCCTGCCTGGCCAGTGTCCATTGATCCAGGTGCTTCAGCTTGACCCGCAACACTGCGGCATGTAATGCATCCAACCTGAAGTTTCCGCCAACAAGCTTGTGATAATATTTTGGTTTTGATCCGTGTGCACGAAGCACCTTTACCCTGTCCGCCAGTTCCCGGTCGTTTGTCACCACCATGCCGCCGTCGCCCAGGGCACCCAGATTCTTGCTCGGAAAGAAACTGAAACATCCGAATGCTCCAAAAGAACCGGCCCGCGTACTATTAATCTCTGCACCGATGGCCTGGGCCGCATCCTCGACAACCTTTATGCCGTGTTCATCGGCAATCTTCATTATTGCAGGCATGTCGGCACATCGGCCGTACAAGTGCACGGGTATTATCGCCTTGGTCTTGTCAGTGATGACATCCTCGATGGCCCCGGGAGCCAGATTGAAAGTCTTTTCCTCGATGTCGGCAAATACCGGTCTGGCTCCCAGCCTGGAAATAGCTCCCACGGTTGCAAAAAAAGTAAAAGGCGTGGTTACGACCTCGTCGCCGGGCCCTATTCCCAGCGCCATGAGAGATACAAGCAATGCATCAGAGCCCGAAGAAACTCCTATACCGTACGATGCCCGGCTGTACCCGGCAATCTCCTGCTCAAGGGCCTCGACCTCGGGGCCGAGGATAAAGCGCTGTGTATCGAGCACCCCTTCTATCGCTGATCGCACCTCGCTTGCTATTGGGTCGAAATCCGCCTTCAGATCCAGTAATGGGACTGTCATCAGTCAACTCCTTTGCTGTGTGCTCGTTCAAAAGTTCAAACACAATCTTCGAGATCCTTCAGGACATTTTCAGGTACGGCCAGGTTGTGATTCCTGCCCGAACCAAGCATTATGGCAGGCTTGTTTTGTCCATGAAAATCAGATCCACCGGTTGCAACCAGTTCCAAGGCCCTTGCCATGCCCAGCAAACGCATGGTGTAATCCATGGTGTGCTCCGGGTACATGGCCTCCAACCCCTTGAGGCCGGCCCTCTTCCACGAAGCGAGGCCGGCGCGAAGGTCGTCGTCACCAAGGCCGAGGGAAACAGGGTGGGCAAGAACAGGCACCGCGTGTTCCGAAAGGGCCAGGTCCAGGGCCTGCTCCAGGGAAAGCCTTTTTTTATCCACGTAAGCCGCTCCTCCCTTTGCCAGGTAATTGTCAAAGGCCTCCTGCCTGTTTCTTACGTATCCCTTGTTAACGAGCACGGATGCAAAATGCGGCCTTCCGACCTGGCCTCCTCCTGATTTTGCAACAACTTCGTCCAGGCTGATCTTGATGCCCAGATTGTTCAGCTTATCTATTATCTTTTGATTCCTGCCGAGCCTCCATTGTTTCAACTCATTCATTGTTCGGGCGGTTTCTTTTTCATTCAATGCCCTGATCTTGGCATCGACACTCTTTTCGCCATCCCCCGGATATACCAGCAACCCGGGCCAATAAACCAAGAGGTGCATCCATCCGGGTTTGCCTGGTTCCAGATTGGGGCCCCTGAATTCGACACTTATCTCCAAACCGGGAAGAACGGGAACTCCATTGGAGCGAACAGCTCTGCAAGCTTCTTCAACACCGTCCAATGTGTCATGATCGGTTATGGCAATCGCGCCAAGGCCTGCCTTTGCAGCCTCGGTCACTACCTGTCCCGGAGATAACGTGCCGTCCGAAGCAGTCGTGTGGATATGCAAATCTATCATTTTACTTGCCTATCCAATCGACCTCCCCGCAATCATCTCCCTTATCTCTTCCTCCGCCCATTGCTCAAGATCCAGGCCGGGAAGTTCTTCAATGTACCCCAGCAACTCCAGAGTCCTTATAACCTTGGCGGCACTTTGCCCCGGTGTCTCCCGGCCGTCCGAGTGAACCACCACCTCGGGATTTTGTGGTGCTTCATATGGATCGTCTATTCCGGTAAAGTGTTTTATCAATCCCGCCCTGGCCTTCTTGTACAACCCCTTAACATCTCTTTCCTCCAGTACGTGTAACGGCGCATCACAATGCACCATGACGAACCTGCCTATGGATTTTCGCACTTCCTGCCTTGTGTCCTTGTACGGAGAGATGGCCGCAGCACATACGAACACTCCGTTTCGGGTCAGGAGGTCGCACACGAAACCAATCCGCCTTATGTTGGTTTCCCTGTCCTGCCTGGAGAAGCCGAGTCCCTTGGATAAGTTGGTGCGTATCACGTCACCATCCATGAGTTCAGTCCTCAAACGCCTTTCCTGCAGCATTTTGGAAACCAGCTTTGAACACGTTGTCTTGCCTGAACCAGACAAGCCGGTGAACCATATGGTGCAACCCTTTGCATCATCTCTCATGGTATTGTTTCTCTCATTTTCATATCTCCATGGATTCAAACACGGACGACTTTGGGAGCCGTTATCATCACCTTCTTGCTTTTTTGCCCCCTGTTGCTTTGAACCACTCGTAAGTCTTTCTGATACCCTGTTCCAGGGATGTCGAAGCCTTCCATCCCAAATCGTTTATCCTTGTTACATCCAAAAGCTTCCTGGGTGTGCCGTCGGGCATGGATGTATTCCACTTCACCAGGCCGTTGAATCCGACGACAGAAGCAATCGTTTCGGCGAGTTCCTTAATAGTACAATCTTTCCCCGTGCCTACGTTCAGATAGTAAGCCCATATCTCGTCCGCCATGCTTCCTCCCGGCGCATCAAAACGATCCATCATGAATACAAGAGCCCTTGCCAAGTCATCGACATAGAGGAACTCCCTCATTGGACTGCCTGTGCCCCAAAGTTCCACCACCTTGTCGTCCCTGGTCTTTGCATCATGCAACTTCCGGATAAGTGCAGGCAGGGCGTGACTCGTCTCCAAGTCGAAATTATCTCCGGGTCCGTACAGATTGGTGGGCATTGCTGCTATGAAATTTGAACCATGCTGCCTGTGATATGCCTTGCACATGGTGATGCCTGCGATTTTGGCTATTGCGTACGGATCGTTCGTCGGCTCCAGCGGCCCGGTGAGCAAATGCTCCTCTTTCATCGGCTGCGGCGCAAACTTCGGATAGATACACGAACTTCCCAGGAACAAGAGCTTTTGCACATCGTGCTCATAGGCTGCATGTATCACATTGGTCTCAATTTGCAGGTTGATACGAATAAAATCCGCCGGATACGTGTCATTGGCCTTGATACCGCCGACCCTTGCCGCAGCCAGAAATACGTAATCGGGTTTCTCGTCCTCAAAGAACTTATTGACTGCCGATGAGTCGGTCAGGTCCAATTCCTTGGATGTCCTGAAAACAAGGTTGTCGAACCCCCCGGCCTCGAGTTCCCTGACTATGGCGGAGCCAACGAGCCCCCTATGGCCCGCAATGTAAATCTTTGCGTTCTTTTCCATGTTGTTTTCTATGCCTGTCCCTTCTTCAGGTTCGAGCCGACATCTCCCGCCAAACCATCTCGACATATGAACGGTACGGCCCGCTTGGTATGGACTCGACCATTCTTTCATAATCCTCGCCGGTCTTGATCAAACCCTGTTTGATTGCCACTTCTTCGACACATCCTATCATCAGTCCCTGCCTGCTTTCGACAGCCTCTATGAATCTCGTTGCATCAAGCAGGCTCATGAACGTACCGGCATCCAGCCAGGCCATGCCGCGACCCAGGAGGGTGGCCTCCAGTTGGCCCTGAACAAGGTAACCCTTGTTCAAATCGGTTATCTCCAATTCCCCCCTGCCCGAGGGATCGAGTGAAGCCGCTCTTTCCGGCGCCGTTGAATCATAGATATACAACCCCGGCACTGCGTACCTGGACTTGGGCTCACGGGGTTTCTCTTCGATCGACTCCACCCGGCCGTCCGGGCCAAAGCCCAACACGCCGTACCTTGACGGGTTCTTTACCGGATAGCCGAACACGAGTGCACCGTCTTTGAAACTCTTGAAGGCCTGTCTGATACGGTCGAGCTTTCCATAGAAGATGTTATCTCCCAACATGAGAACCAATGAGTCCCGGGCCTGGAACTCCCTTCCAATAATCAGGGCCTCTGCAATTCCCCTTGGAGCAGACTGGCTTGCATAAGATATTTCTATCTTCCACTTGGTGCCGTCACCCAGCAATGCCTTGAACCTGTCTATGTCCAGCGGCGTCGTTATTACCAGGAATTTTCGAATCCCGAGAAGCATCAAGGTCGAGATCGAGTAGTAGATCATGGGCTTGTTATAAACCGGCAAAAGTTGCTTGCTTCCAACCGCCGTCATCGGATAGAGCCTGGTTCCTGCACCGCCTGCCAGCACAATAGCCTTTTCTACCGCCATGTCAGTGTTGCCTTTCATATGACCCCGGGTCCGGGTCGGTTACGGGCCTGTCCTTCCAGTATGTATCGACGTTTCGATTTATTTTCCTTTGTAAAGTATCCTTTCCAATCAACTTGAAAACCAGGCCCAAGGGCACGAATATCAAGATATAAGCCAGGGTGAGCAATATTCGAAGGTTCAACCACCCAAGAACACGGGCCAGGCCCGACCAGGCCCGCTCGAAGGGTAAAAGTAAAATAGGAAAAGCAAGACCCGATATTGCCAGTAATCCGGCACCTGCCGCCAGGCCCTGTATCAAGTAGCTGAAATCTCCTGAACGCCAATAAACCAGGCCTGCAATGAATGAAAGCGCCCCGGCCATTACAAGGCCGAATCTGCGTAATTCCTTTCTGTCGGGCTGTTTCATCCGCCTACTTCCATCCAAAAAGCGGCATATCGTCGCCCTTATAGAGCCACCAGGACGCCGCTCTCTTCCCTGAACCTGGATTTACAGCGCAGGCACTCGTATGTCTTGTCGCTCCCAGGATGCAGTCTCTCGCCACACGTGCAAACCCAGCCTGCATGCCTTGCAGGAGTTCCCATGACCAATGAATGCGGCTGTACATCCCTTGTAACGGTTGCCCCTGCGGCGACCATGGAATACTCGCCTATGACATTACCGCACACAATAGTGCTGTTCGCCCCAAGAGTTGCGCCTTTCCTTACCCTTGTTTCCAAAAATTCTTCTTTCCTCTCTACGTGGGCTCTCGGGGTAAGCACATTTGTAAAAACCATTGACGGCCCGCAGAACACGTCCTGCTCCAACACTACGCCCTGATATACCGAAACATTGTTCTGGATCTTGGAGCCGTCGCCGATCACTGCACCAGGGCCGATAAACACGTTCTGGCCGATGATGCAATTCTTTCCAACCTTGGCCCCTTTCATGACATGCGAGTAATGCCAGATCCTGGTTCCTTCGCCTATATCGGCCCCCTGATCCACAAAAGCGGTTTCATGAACAAAGAAATCACTCACGGCATCCCCTTCTCATTATTTTGCTTATTCCCATCCTTGTTCCTTTTCTTCATCCGTCCTTTCGGCTCCAGTCGTAGGGAATGTCGTTATTGTGTGCATCAACTCTGTACTCGTCCGGGTTCTCCCTGTCATAGGGCTCTGTCGGTATGTTGACGATGTATGCCTCCTCGGTCGAAATGCATTTCCAGCCGTGATAAACCTTTGGGGGAATATGGACCAGAACCGGGTTGTGCTCTCCCATGTAAATCTGCTGTACCTTTCCCCTTGTAGGGCTTCCCTCGCGATCGTCATACAGTGCCAGCTTTATCGCGCCCTTGATGCAAACCGCATTGTCGTACTGCTTCAGATGCTTATGCCAGGCTTTCACCACCCCCGGATATGTAGTTGTAAAGTACACCTGGCCGAACCCCAAAAAGATGGAATCATCCCTTCGCAGGATCTCGCCCAACCTGCCCCTCTCGTCCGGAATTACCCTAAGTTTCTTGATCTTCACGCCATCTATGGATTGATCGATTATTTCCTTTTCTCCTCTTGCTTTTTCTTCCATGGTTCCAGTGATCCCTTCCTTTCTCAAACCCTGTCCTTGTAAGCTTCCTTGTAATAATCCTTGAACTCACCCGCCTTGATACTTTCCCACCACTGCCGGTTCTGCTCGTACCACCCCACCAACTGTCCCAGCCTTTCTTCAATTGGAGGGCCTGGCTTGAAACCCAGCTCATTTTCAGCCTTGCTGCTGTCGAGACTGTAACGCCTGTCATGACTCGGCCGATCCTTCACAAACCTTATCTTGTCCTCCCCCTTGCCCAATGTCCGGCACACTGCCTTGATTATATCCAGGTTGGGCCTTTCACAACCTGCGGACAGGTTGTATACCTCTCCTGCCTTCCCTTTTTCCAAGGCCGCCAGGATTCCCCTGCAGTGATCTTCCACGTACAACCAGTCTCTTTGCTGCATACCGTCGCCGTACACGGGCAAGGGCTGGTTCTCCATGCAATTTGTTATGACAAGCGGCAACAGCTTTTCCGGGTGCTGGTGAGGGCCATAGTTGTTCGTACTCCTGGTTATTACAACATTCAGACCATTTACAAGGTGGTGCGCCATGACCAGGTGATCCGCCGCGGCCTTTGTGGCTGAATACGGGTTCCTGGGTTTCAAGGGCGCATTCTCGTCGAATGACTCTTCAGGGCCGGCGGGACCGTATACCTCGTCGGTCGACACGTGCACCATCTTGTTGACTTTGTGCCTCGTGCAGGCATCCAATATGACCTGGGTGCCTATAACATTGGAATGCAAGAAAGGCGCTGAATCCATTATCGAACGGTCCACGTGGGTCTCGGCCGCTATGTGCACCACTGCATCCGGTCTTGTCCGTGCAAATACATCCTCCATGCGGTCCTTGTCCGCAATATCTATCCGTTCAAAAAAGTAATTCCTGTTTCCTTCCACATCCGCCAATCTCTCCCTGTTTCCTGCATAGGTCAGAAGATCGACATTGGTCAGTTGCCACTGCGGGTGTTCCGTCAAAATCAAGCGCACGAAATTACTGCCTATGAATCCACATCCACCTGTGACCAACAGTTTCATTTTAAGGCCTCCATGGTAACCGACAGATAATCAGACACGACTAAAAATCAGGCTCTTCGTCTCTCCTGTTGTGCCTGTGGTGAGGAACTCTGACAAACTCGAGCCTATGTCCTCCAAAATTCAAGAGAACACCCTGTTCATGCTCGATTCCCCGCAAGTACGCCATGGCCCTCGACTTCTCCTCTGCCGCAAGCCTTTCCTGCGCCGCGAATTCCACCACCAACTGGTCATCGACCACGCAATCCAGGTGCTGCCTGCCGATTTCGATGCCCTTGAACAGAACCGGCACCTCCAGGTCGAACTCGGCCTTCATCTCGCGGATCTTGAACTCCTCCGCCACGGCTCGTTTGTACGTATTTACGTCAAACCCGGGACCAATGGCATTATGAACCTCGATAGCGGCTCCTACTACGTAGTAGGACAGATCCCTCCTTTCTTCCCCCTCCTGCTCATCGTCATCGTTTTCCACCTCATTCAACTCTTCGAACTCTTCCTCGTAACCTTTTTCATCCATCTTTCTTACCCATGCCTTTCCCTCGAAACAGGGGACTAAAACCCTTGACCATCCGCCAATCGATCCAACAAGCTCCCGGTCATGTCATCAAAGGACTCGACCGCCGCCCTGTCCAGTCTGGCGGCGACCGACCTGCCCAGGAGCTCAATGCTGCAAATTATTTTTCGCGCACCGTCTTCTGCCCTTACTACTGTTCCCACTACTCCCCTTAAAGGCCCGCTCTTCACCAACACCAGGGAACCTTTGGGCAAATAGGTGTACACCGACAGATCCTTAACCTGGCCGACCAAAACCCTTATCGATTCCACCTCGTGTTCCCTGCAGGGGTACGGACCGAAGCTGTTTCCCAGGATTTCCACCACGCCCCTTGCCTTGATTACATTCACCCTTTGCTCCCTGGTCATGGCGGTATGAACGAAAATATAACCCGGAAAAAGAACCTTGTTATAAACGAAATGCCGGTCCTTTCGACTGGAGAGGGTGCGGATAGTGGGAAGAAACACCTCTTCCACCCTTTGCCCGAGTTCCTTTTCAGCTATCTTTTCGTGACGCGACCTCGTTCGAATCACGTACCAACCAAACCTGGCCATGGCCTAATAAAGATCTCCTTTCTCAAGGTTTCCTGCGTTTCCGAAACCACAGGCAACCAACACAGGTTCTCAAAATCGACTAATCACTGCTCGACTTTACCTTAGAAGCCATATCTTGCTCTGCAAAAGGCCCAACTTTTTTAACCTTGAAAGGTTTTCGTCGAAATCCTCGGGATCCACGAGGATCACACGGTCGAAATCGTGCTCCATGAGTTTCTCTAACGGGTACAAGTCGAAACCAGCCATGGTTCCAGACTCTCCCTTTGCGCAGAAAACGCCCGACAACTCCAATCCATGTTCTTGTTTCAATACTTTTATCAAGATCTCGGCTACGTCCCCTTTGCCAAGAATAGCTACCCTGGCAGCACCTTGCCTTCTCATCTCCTCGAAATTCCGCCTAATCCTCTTCTCGGCCTGGGAATAACCTTGGGCCGTTCGCTTCAAGAACTTGATGGTCAACCTGCTCCTGGTCACTACGCCTGAAGGAGTCAAAAGATATAGGTACCGGAGTTTATTGGGACTTTCCGAAATATTCTTGAGTTTTACATTGCCTTTTTCAACCAGTTTTTTAAGACAAAAGTTCACCTTTGCCAAATTAAGGCCTGTTGCCCTGGCAATTGCTCTCTGGCTTGTAAGCCTTCCATCTTCAAGTGCATCCAAGATGGAGAGATCACGTAAATCATCACTAATACGGCTTGCCAATGGACCCTCTACATTCCCATTCACCCCGAAATGTCGAGGCGTTTAATAATGAAACAGGATTATGAACCTTCAAAAACCACATGTCAATACTATTTGTCTTGTGAAGCGTCCCTTAAAAGCGCCCCCACTCAAGTTGATTTTTCATGTCTTGCTTTTTTAAGGCCAAATAAAGGCATGGCATGCATGTAACAACCTGCATAGAAGGGCTATATTGTTGATTTGAACGACAGGTTTTCGGCACCAGGCATGGCAAACAACACATATGAAAACAAAAAAAAACAGGCAGGAAGAAAATCAACCTGGGTGGAACGAAAAGAAAAACCTTGGCTATTCATGCTTCGAGATATTATTAAATCCAAATGGACACGAGCATAGAAAAACATCCAAAAGGCTTATATGTACTTTTCTTTTCAGAAGCATGGGAGCGGTTCTCCTTTTATGGGATGAGGGCACTGCTGGTCCTTTACCTGGTCGATCACCTTGGATACACACGTACAGACGCCTTGTCCGTGTATGCCACGTACTTGGGTCTGGTGTACCTGACACCTCTAATCGGCGGAGCATTGGCGGACCGGGTTCTGGGCGCCAGGAAAGCCATAATCATCGGCGGAACATTAATGGCAATAGGCCACCTGGCAATGGCTTTCGAGAGCCAGGTTTTCATGGGAATGGGCCTGATAATTGCGGGAAGTGGATTCTTCAAACCGAACATCTCCACCATAGTCGGAAGCCTTTATGAAGAGGGAGATCCTAGGAGAGACGGAGGATTCACAATTTTCTACATGGGTATCAACCTGGGGGCATTTTTTGCCCCATTGGTCTGCGGATGGCTTGGTGAAAAAATCGGATGGCACTTTGGCTTTTCCGCAGCAACAATCGGCATGGTCCTCGGAATTACAGTGTTCATTCTGGGGCAAGGACTACTTGGCACTGCAGGTTTTCCCCCAAACCAAACAAACATCTCTTCATCGACAAGGCTGGCACAAAAGGACTGGATCGACGTAATACTGTTCGTGGCCGCAAGTATAGCAGTTGTTGCAGGAATCCTGTACCTTTGGCAATATGTGGGTCCATTCTGGGACAGCTTGACATGGATTCAAAAACTAATGGCCGCTGTTTTCTTCCTACTGGCCGGCAAAGGCTGGAACACCCTGTCACACAGGAAAAGATCCGAAGCCGACGATGGAAAAGAGCCGTTTACGCGGGAAGAAAGGCATCGACTTATTGTAACGGTGATCATCTGCATTTTTGTGGTGTTCTTCTGGATGGGTTTCGAGCAAGCAGGCGGCACAATGAACCTTTTTGCAGACAAGCAGACCGACAGGATTATATTTGGATGGGAATTTCCTGCAAGTTGGTTCCAGGCTGTAAATCCCTTGTTCATCATCATGCTGGCTCCGATTTTCTCCCTCATCTGGCGCAGGAATGATTCGTGGCGTCACGGGATTTCCACGCCCGCAAAAATGGGGTTGGGCATGATACTCCTGGGCCTGGGTTTCATAGTAATGTACTTCGGCCAACAATCGGCGGCAAAGTTCGGAAAGGCTGGATTGGGATGGCTGGTAATAGTATACCTCTTGCATACAATTGGTGAACTGAGCCTCTCTCCAATAGGGCTGTCCCTTGTCACAAAACTTTCACCGGCAAGAACCGTGTCATTCATGATGGGAATCTGGTTTGCTGCATCTGCCCTGGCCGATTACATGGCCGGCAGGCTCGAAGAAATATTGACTCATTTCGCCATTCCTTTGTGGCCTTTCCTGATTGCGTCTTCCTGCGGTGCAGGCCTGGTCCTTCTTGCGCTTACACCTTTTTTAAAGAAGTGGATGCACGAAGCAAGTTGAAATTACTTGTATGCCGCTTTGAGATCAAATATAGTGGGTCAGATCGATTTTTTATAGGATATTGGGAGGAAGAAAATGTCCAAGATCAATGTGTTTTTGACTGCCCTAGTCTTGAGCATGACCCTGTCGCTTGCATCAAACGGCCAGCCTGGGCCGCCCCAGGGCCGCATGGGGCCGGGAGGTATGGGCGGTTCACCGATGAGGATGATCCCGCCTATCCCGGGCGTGGCCGTAGATTTGCAACAAGGAGCATGGGCACAGTACAGCATCCACCAGGGGCATATGCAGGGTTCGATCAAGTTCGCTGTGGTGGGAACACAAGCCTGTGAAAAAAGCCGGTGTAAATGGCTCGAAATGACCATGAACATGCCCGTCGGCGTGATAGTAATGAAGATGCTCATCTCAGGAGATCCGAGAACTCCCGGGAATGTAAAGAAAATGCTCATCAAGACGCCTGACGGTCGGGTTCAGGAGATTCCGATGACGGCCATGGGTATGGGTATGAATCGACAGGGAGGAGGAGGTCCGGGAAGGACCATGGGCCGGCCGGGCAAGACGGCGGAGAAGCCTCCCAATTTCAAGGAAATGGGGAAAGAAAACGTGAAAATCGGTTCAAAGACCTACAAGGCGAGGCACTTTGTTGCACGAAAAGGCACAAAGGAAATGCATGCCTGGATATCAAAAGACGTAAAGTTGTTCCACTTGGTTAAACTCTCTGCTCCAATGATGTCGCTACAGCTTACTTCCTTCGGCACCGGGGCAAAAGCCAGCTTTTGATCTGACCGGAATCCGGACGCCAATACCGGTTTTTGGACACCCCTCATCAAAAATACCTAATGATATCAGTCAGTGTTATGTGGCACAAGTGTTGCTCTTCAACTTCTTCGAAAGGTTTTGGGGAAACAAAACGAAAGGAGAGGAAAAATGGCGGAGAAAGCAGAAAAAGCAGGAGCCATGAAGAGTTTAAAAGAAGCAATAAAGAGCTTGGAGCGCCAGTTCGGCAAAGGTGCTGTCATGCTGCTCGGCCAGGGAGCTGAAAACAGGCAGGTCGAGGTGGTATCCACAGGCTCGATCGGCCTGGACTTGGCTCTTGGTATCGGAGGGCTTCCGCGCGGCAGGGCCGTGGAGATCTATGGTCCAGAGTCAAGCGGCAAGACCACCCTGGCCTTGTCTGTGGTTGCACAGGCTCAAAAGCAGGGAGGAGCATGCGCCTTCATCGATGCCGAGCATGCCCTTGACATCGTGTACGCGGAAAAACTCGGGGTCAAGACAGCGGATTTGCTGGTTTCGCAGCCGGACACGGGTGAACAGGCCATGGAGATAACCGAAGCCCTCACCAGGAGCGGCGCCTTGGATGTAATAGTGGTGGATTCGGTAGCAGCCCTGGTTCCAAGGGCTGAAATAGAGGGGGAGATGGGTGACTTACAGCCGGGAATGCAGGCAAGACTAATGTCAAAGGCGCTTCGTAAGCTGACAGGAGTCGTGTCCAGGACCGGTACGATTATCATATTCATCAACCAGCTTCGCATGAAGATAGGTGTGATGTTCGGCAACCCCGAGACCACCACCGGAGGGAACGCACTAAAGTTCTACGCCTCGGTCAGGTTGGACGTGCGCAGGATCGGCGGTATCAAGTCAGGAGATCAACTGCAGGGAAACAGAACAAGAGTCAAGGTCGTCAAGAATAAGGTGGCGCCGCCATTTCGGCAAACAGAATTCGATCTCCTCTATGGTAAAGGTATTTGCCGGGATGGTGAACTTCTCGACATCTCTGTCGACAGGGATCTCATACAAAAATCCGGGGCCTGGTTCTCCTTGGACGGCCAACAGATAGGACACGGACGGGAGGCGGCAATCGCCTGGCTCTCGGACCACAGGGAGACAGCAGACATCCTGCTGGACAAGATAATGGGAAGGCCCCTTGATTCTGCTGAAAAGACTGCAACCGCTTGAAGAAATTTCTTTGGTTATCCCTTTCGCCAATGGATTAGGGCCGTTGCTGGAAAAAAGAACGGATTTTGAATCGAACATTATTAAATCACTTACCTTTTTACAAAGCTATAAAGATTGTAAAATGCCTCTTCGGCTCAGGCGCCGAACCTGATGCGGTCTACGTCGCCCTGCCTGCCGAGCAGAAGCATCAAGTCCCCGGGCCCGACAACCGTATTCCCTGAGGGAAACTCGTAATCCCTTGAATCATCCGACCTTTTTATCAGTATCACTTGTATGCCGTATTTCTGCCTCAATTCAAGTTCACTGAAAGTTTTTCCAAAAAATGCCGGGGGAGTCTCTACCTCCACCAAGACATATTCACCCAATGTCTCGATGTGCCTGCTGCCTCTCACGGATTCCAATCTCGATCCGACCGAGCCGGCAAGGTCTGCCTTCAATATCTCCCTGTTGTAGGCTGCTATCAGGTCACGCTTCCACAAGCTGCCGACTGGCCTGCCGTCATCTCTTTTTACCACCGGCAATTCATCCAAATTGCTGGCGCCGAAAGCCCTCATGGCCTTGTCAAGCCCCTCGGTCTCGTACAGGGCGAGGAAGTCGTGGTCCGCCACGTCCTCTGCCACCACGAGCCCCTGGAGATCTTTCATATCAGGTAGAGACCTGCTCAGGGCGTCGGTACTTACTATGCCTGTCAAAGCTCCTTTTTCGTCTACGATAAAGAAATCGTGATGCTTTGAATCGAGCATCCTCTTGTATAGCTCCTGCAGACTGGAAGAACGTTTCATTATCTCCACGTCCTTCCTCATTACATCACCTATCTTAACCTTGCGAAGGATGTTCACCTCCTTGCCGCCGGAAAGGTCCACACCCCTTCTGACCAGCTTGATCGTATATATAGACTCCTTCTTGATAAGGCTGGCGACCAACGTAGCCAGTATGCAGGATATCATGAGGGGAAGAATGATTTTGTAGTCATTGGTCAACTCGAAGATTATCAATATCCCTGTTATCGGCGCATGCGTGGAAGCCGCCACCATGGCGCCCATTCCAACCAGGGCATAGGCCCCGGGAGGCGCCACCTGAATACCAAGCAACTTGCTGGAGGCCATGCCCACTAATCCACCGAGCATTGCGCCCATGAAAAGCGAGGGCGCAAAAATTCCCCCGGACCCTCCCGAGCCCAGGGTCAGGCTTGTCGTAATCAGCTTGCCGATGGCCAGCAAAGCCATGGTTCCAAACAAGAGCTTGGACTCCATTGAATTCGTTATCGAGTCGTAACCTCCACCGAAAAGTTCGGGTAAGAGCAAACCCATTGCACCTATTGCAAGCCCGCCGATGACAGGCTGGAACCAAGCGGGAATCCGGCTTTCTTCGAATAATGTTTCGGCGAGAAAGAGCAAAAGTATGAATGCAACCGCAAATAGTCCGGCCAAGATCCCGAGCACGGTGTACGGAACAAGCTCCCATGGGCTGACAAGCGTGTACGAAGGAACAATGAACAAGGGCGCTCCGCTTATGAGGGACCTTGAAATAACAGTTGCTGAAACCGAAGAAACCACGACCGGTGCAAACTGGGCCACTGCAAAATCGCCCATTATTATCTCCAGGGCGAATAGGCAACCGGCAACCGGCGCATTGAACGTGGCTGCTATTCCTGCCGCGGCCCCGCTTGCAACGCATGTCCTTATTCTATCCGTAGGCATCTTGAGCCATTGTCCAAGGGTAGAGCCCAAGGCCGCGCCAATCTGGATCACCGGTCCCTCCTGGCCGGCCGATCCGCCGCTTGCAATACACACGGCAGAGGCCAGGAACTTGATGACCGCCACTATCGGCCTGATAACACCGCCTTTTTTGGCGACCGCCAGCATTACCTCGGGAACACCATGCCCCCTGGCCTCGGAAGCGAAAAAATAGACCAATAGCCCGACTATGAGTCCGCCGCCAGCAGGTATGAATGCGCGGAAATACCAAGGAGACCCGGCAACCATCTGTAGCTGGTTCTCACCGTTGACCCAGGCGATATGGTAGAACCAATCAATCATCCACCTGAAAAGCACGGACGCAAAACCACCTACGACACCTATCACCACTGCTACTATGACCAGTGACCAGTTGCTTCCGAGCCAACTCGAAACGCCTGTGCCTTTTGAAGATATTGCCCTCGCCAGCCTTTTCAAGTCACCTGCTCCAAGATATCGAAAACGTTTTCATGGCCGCGGAAAGCAGCACAACACGCGCCTAATGTCAAGGCCGACACCATTGAAGCCCGGCTTTGACAACGGGTTAAAATCAGTGTTTTCCCCTGATCGAGAACAATGCCTTGGTAAAAAAAACGGAATACGAGCTAGAAGTCCAATGACTTGAAAAAGAAATGCTTTAACGGTTGAAATGTACTGTTCCATGAAGCATCTCTCGACTTTGTACGAAACAAAAAAATAATAAATGGACATCTTACGTTTTTAGATCCGTTTTGAGACTCTCGAAGATCGCAAGCATCTCCTTGGCTGCCGCAGTATCCGAGTACCCTTGTATCGTTTCCAATCCCGCCAAGCGCAACCGGTCCCAAAGTGTCCTGTCGTCCAATAGCCGCAATATGGCATTTACGGTCTTTCCAATATCTGCAACCGGAACAATCAGGGCATTTTCGCCATCCCTGGCGTACTCGCGTATCCCTCCGCTGTCCGAGAGAACCGGTGGTGTGCCACAGGCCATGGCCTCAACTCCGGTTCGGCCGAAACCATGAAATCGCGACGAGTCCAGGTAAACATCCGCCCAGGAGTAGATATCCGGGAGCTGTGACGGAGCAACCCGGCCGAAGTTTCTGAAAGGAAAACCCAGGTCATCCGGCATATCGGGCTGACCAAAGAATCCAATCGTAATGTCCTCCCGCTTCCGGTAGATTTCGCCGAAAACCTCCCGCATAACCGAAAAACCACGCTGGTCATTTGGCGCATCAGGCCTGGCAAACCCCAACAGCCGGCGCTTGTTTCCATCTCTTTGCACATCACGTGGATAGAATATGTCCAGGTTCATGCCGGGCCGAATCCTGCGAGCTTCCCGCCCCATCTCCTTTTCCAGCCTGGTTTGCAGGTGAGCGGTTTTCACTACCAATGTCGGAATCTGAAAGTAGGTTCTACGGGCACGCTCCCGTTGTTCGTGATCATCGGGATCTATGAAATCCACCTCGATATCCTGCACAAAGTACACAGGATCGGCTTTCTTCGAATGCTCGAGTATATCCAGCACCGGCTGCACCGTTTCCCATGAAGTCGCGATCAGAATATCCGCATCATGAGGCGCAAGTTCACCTATCCTGTCCCAATCCGAAATGAAAGCAGGCTCCAACCGTAGACCCAGGCCCTTATGTGCATACTTGCTCAAGGTAATCAGCGTACAGTCATGACCAAGTTCCATGAGTTCAGAGAGCAGATTTGCAACAGACACGACCCCGCCGTACGGATTCAATGTGGGTATGACCGTGACGATCTTCATCGTTAAATCCAAAGCACTCTTTGGTAACCGGTCCTGCACAGCCCGCCCAGGGCTGAATTGATCCTCTTTACGACACCTTGTGACCCGTCTTCGGCAAGAACACCTTCAATTATCGACTTCCAGCGGCTCTCGACAATGTTCCTGCTCCTTTTTCTGGCGGTTTCATCCACTCCTGCAACCACCCGGCCGGGATGAAAAACAAATGTATCATCGTTCATCCTGGTTTTGAAACCATAATAGCCAGCCCGCAACGAGTAATCCAAAGCCACGTCGTGGCGCTCGGCCAAGACCGGGTCGAGCGGCCCTATACTATCCAGGCAACGGCGGCTTATCGCAATACAGCCCCATCCCGGCCTGGCCAGGGACGGAAAAACAGGTGCTCCCATGTTCTCGATGAAATCTCCCACAGCAACGTAATCGAAACCCGGCGGCAACTCGATCCTGGCGCCCGGGGCTATGTTCGAAAGTGGAGCAACGATTCCCACCCATGGATCAGCTTCCAGGCCGTGCACCAGTTTCCCTGTCCAATTTTTGGTGACGCAAATTTCCGGGGCCAATAGAATCGATGCAGAGGCATCGGTCATGCCCAGGCCTGCGTTCGCAGCCTGTACAATGCCCATTCGAACACCAAGATCCACGATCGATGTGTTGGTGCGTTTTTCCGCCCATTCACTGCACTTGGTTACAGTATGATGGTCGCATCCACTCAATACGAGGAAGACCCTGACGTGGTCCGGGGTAAACCGCCTCACGCTGGAGAGGCAGAAACGAAGGGCATGGAAATTGTTTTCCACAGGAATGACCACGTCCACAGAGGGCTTCACTTTTTCCCCTCCATAATGAAACGGCAAACCTTTTGCTCCACATTCCTCCAGTTCAACCTGGCCACAGTGGAAAGTCCACCCCTGACTATTCTTTGCCGGAGTTGATTGTCGTCGATCAACCTGCGCATGGCGTCCACGCAGCCGGACACGGTAGGCGGAGCAAGGATACAATTCCTGCCGTCCCTGAACAGCCAAGAATTAGCCTCGTTTACATTGGTAACAGTAACGCAACCCGAGGCCATGTATTCCAGGGGCTGGTAAGACGGGTGACGTGAAAACATGAAAACAAGCCCGATATCACAAGTCCTGTATAGTTGGGCCACGCTCTCGATCGACGGCAACAGGCCCAAGTTGGTGATCGCCCTTGGTCTCCCTGCTCTTCTTCGATGTGTGAGCCGACCGAGATTATCTCAACCGAATCCCTGTATATCGACTTTATCTCGGACAGGGCCTGTATACCGAGATCAAAGGCGTTTCTCGGATTTGCGGGCCGGCCGTAAAACACGATCCTTACTTGGTCTCTGTTTTGCTTTCTTTTCATGGGATGAAAGATCTTCCTGTCAACCGCAGGTGTGAAATCCAGCACATCCTTACATCCATAGTGTTTGTACGTCCGGGCTACACCCTTGGAGTTGCAGATACCTGAAAACCCGAACCTGTAGGTCTCCTCGATCAATCCGTACACGCCGCCGGCAGCTTCGAACACCGGCTCGAAATCCTGCACCAGGTAGAACTTGCCCTTGCACTGGTTGTAACGAACCAAAGTGTATGCCGTGGTCCAAAGCGTACAGATACCGATATCTGCAGGCGGTATTGCTTCCACGGCATCTTCGAGTGTGTACTGATGCCACTCGGGATCGAGACCGGGGAAAGCCTCCTTGCATTGCTGCACAAGTGGACCTATGTCCTCCCTGCCGATCGAGCACGGGACAAAGATGTTCCTCGTGCCATATTCCTTTTGCAATGCCATGGCAAGACGAAGCATTGTATATGCGCCTCCGCGGTATACATGCGTAAACGGCGGAAAAAACCATGCTATGCTGCGTATGCGCGGCCGATCCCCTGCATGGAACCGTTCCATCAACCTGCGATTCTCGTCAAGCACCCCAAGGCCTGCATCATATCTTGCCAGGAATTCGGCCTGGCGGTTTCTCCTGTTTCCGAGTCTGGCCTCGCGTACTTGCCCATAGGCCTTGCTGCGCCGGGCCGGGCCTGATTCCTCGCCGAAATGCCTGACATTCCATCCTGTGTCATCCGGGGATAGACAATGATTCCAATACGGATCTCCATTGGAAAGGTACGGCTCGTACCTCTTTAAGGACATCGCGATATCGGTTGCCACTATCTTTTTGTCAGACCGGGTCTGCTTTTCATAGTGGAAAAGCCGGACCCTTGGATTATATACCGAACGGTAACCCTTGGCCATGAGACGCAAGCCAAGGTCGACATCATTGCCCGTAACGATAAAATCCTCGCACAGGCCGCCGGCCCTGAAAAAGAGATCCTTGCGAATGGCCAGGCATGCGCCGGTCACTGCGGAACAATTCCTGGTGTGAAAACCAAAGTCAGGAATTTCCACGTCATGTCGATTTGCAAAGACGTGGCCGGCAAGATCGCGAAGACCCACTGCAACGCCTCCATGCTGGATACTTCCATCAGGAAAGAGCAGCTTGGCTCCGACCGCGCCGACTCCGGGCAAAGCTGCAAACCCTGTCAGTTCATCCAGCCAGTCCGGAGTGATTACCTCGACATCGTTATTAAGGAATACAAGGAAATCGCCCCTTGCATGTCTTGCCGCGAAATTGTTTATCGCCGAATAGTTGAATGCCCCTGGATAGTCCAGGATGGTTATCTTTCCTTTTCCCTGATTCTCTTGCTCGAGTTTGGACAGGTATTCCTTTGTTTCAGGTTCATGACTCTGGTTGTTTACAAGGATCAGTTCATAGCCGGCAAAGGATGTCCGGCTGAAAATACTCTCAATGCATTGCCGGAGCAAGTCCACCCGATCCCGAAAAGGAATGATGATGGACACGCGGGATCCGGGCAAAGGCCTGTAACTGACAGCCACTTGACCAGGCAGACGCATACACTTTCCTGTTTCGGAGAGGCCCCTGCGCTTCAGTGTCAAGCGGGCAAACTGTTCATCCTGTTCCCGCAACTTGGATTTGTTCTCTGCCCTGTCTGCAACACAGTGGAGCAGAATCTGGTCGATTTTCAAAATGGACCTGCCTGCATCGAAAAGCTTAAGCAGCATATCCCGTCGCACATGGACAAGAGGACACCCGGATTCTCTGATCGCGAGCATATCTCGAGCATGGAAGACAACGCCACGGCCCACGTAGTCATGCTCGATCAATAAGTCCGGGGAGAAACCAGGCTTGAAGACCGGCCTGTGCCTGACGCCTTGCGAGGATAGATAATCATGATCGAAAACAACAGCGGAAACATGCTTTTTCCCGGTCTTTTTCAAATCTGACAAGGAAGCCTGGAAGAATGCAGTAAAATCATTCCGTAACAAATCTCCCGGTTCCAGCAACGCTACATAGGCATCCTTGTTCCACACACACTGTCGATGTATGAATATCTTGTCTTCAGCGACATGATGAAAAGACAGGCCCTTCAAGCCCAAAGATGTCCCCTGGATACCTGCTGATATTCTCATTTTTACCTGCCGGAAAGCTCGAACGCTCCCGGCCTTTATTCCAACCGATACGGAACACTTGTTTTCAAGTGCGGACCGAATTGTCTTGACAGCCAAAACCGCGTCCTTGTCCATGTAGTTGCCGTCCGAAACCAAGAGGATGACATGTACACGGGCACTGTGCTTTGGCTGCAAAGCCCTTGCTTCTACGGTTGCGATGTACTCGTGGTATTGCATCTCCTTTGCCCTGCTGAACCGGTCGAACGAATCATGGATTATCTCCGAATCCGGATGAAGGTTTGCATTACCGAGCCACACCGAGGAAATATCGACAATGCCTGATCCAACGATCTGAAAACACAAGGTGCCCTTGTTATCTGACTTGATCTTATGTTGCTCTGTCCTGGGTATCTTCACCCTGGATACGAATTTCTTCCATTTGGGTCCAAGCCTGTCATACTCCCCCATCTTGGTGGCAACCTCGAACCCGTCACCATGGTATTGCAGGAAAAACGTGTTGCGAATAACAGCTCCGCCTTCACCGCGTGCATAGAACTGAAACACCACTTCCTCGCAGTCGAACAGCCAGGCCGAGCCATACTCCTGCTGGAAACGGATATAGGAATTGTTATCACTGATTCTTAATCGCACGAACGGCCTGGAAGTGACATCTATCCGGTATGAATCATCAATATATTCCATGCGTTCAACCGATACATCGGCGAGTCCTGCAGGCGGAATGAATATGCTCCAGTGCTCTGGAATATCCTTGCCTGATTGCGCTTCATGCCCGGATGGCCGGAGCCACCTGAAAAAACAGCCGTTACGGACGTGGTTGGATGACTGAAAACGATTGGATTCAAGGCCTTCAACTACGCAGGCCTCGTAAACTTCCCTTTGCCTTGTATCCGGTCGCTTTTCTTCGGGTACCTGAATCGACCGGCCCATGCCGGAATACCCGGGCGGATCTGCAGGCGAAAGGTCCACAGCCCCGATATCGACCGCATAAATCGTATTTGGAGGAAACCAGAGGCTCACGAATAGATTAATCCCACCGGGTGACAACATGATCTCCTGGTGTGCGGGCATCTCAAAGAACCACTCGTGCTCCTGCCAATTCCTCGTGGTATTGAATTTCTTTTTAATCTCGAAAAACGCCTTTTTTTCAACAGTTGCGGCATGATTGAGCCCGAGCCTCACTTCCACCGGTATTTCTTGAAGACTCCTCGATACTATCCTGAGTGCAAACCTTTTACCACCAAACCCGGCATCAAAATTGACACTCTGCTCGAGCCTTGTAACATCGGCGCCCGTGGGTTGCTCCAGTTGGTGCAGTCTAAGAAAATACGGACCACAGAGTGAAGGAAGGACATTAATATCATCCTTTCCCCTTTCCTTGCCATCACCATGAGGCATCCTGGAAACCACTGCAGGAGCATTATCGTCCATCTTCAACAGCCAGCCATCCGGCCCGTCCCCGGGTGCACGTATAACCAAATTGTTTGACCATTCACTAAAGTTTGAATTTCTTATCAATAGGTTGGTTGGAGAAAAAGGACGGACCAGGGGGCTTCCTTTCAACTCAAAATCCGAAGAAGAAACTCTGAACCGGACCGTATGCACCCTATTGTCTTTCAACCTGTCAGGCAAGATTATGGAAAACCCGTGCCTGCAGGTGCCGAAATTCTTTTTTTTGAGATCTTCTCGATACTTGTCTGCAAGTATTCTGGAACCTAATTGACCGTCTATAAGAAGATCCAAATAAACAGCCTCATCAGGCTGATTCGCATTCCATGCCCATCCGATTACCTCCATTCCCTGCAATAAATCCACGTTCCCCTCGAACATGTTCCTGCGCTCGAGCACTACCCGCTGCGGGCTGTTTCGCAGATCGCCGCCGTTCTTGGGCACACGTGCGGATACCAGATGTTCCTTGCCGTCCTGAAACTCTTCAGGAAGCTCGAAACCGAAGGCATGCCTTCCATCGCCGATACCTTTTTTCGCCAAGTCGATACGATGCTGATCAGCTTTCACTGTTCCTGCATGCCTGCCATCCACGAGTATTTCGACTTCAATCCGCTTGAACGCCGTATGCGGATCGCGGGCCCATCCAATAACCTTGTTGCCCTTAACAATATCCAGGAACCCTTCAATCACGGGCCTATTGGTTGAACCACCCTTGCCAAGACGTAGTTTCACTCACCCTCCTGGAACAGCCTCCTGAAGCAGGCATTTTTCAGCATCGGCTGGCCGGAGATTACCCCAACATCATACACCGCGCAAGCATATTGCCCCTATGCACAACCTGTGTTATCAGGTTCTCCAATCGACTCTGTGCCAGTATCTCGTCGATACAAATGAAGGGCACAAGCGTGGCTGGTTACAAAGGAATAGGCATGATAAGGAGAATCAAAGCCGGTCTTGGGTGGTCACGCACTCAAACCAACACAATCATTTTCAGGCAACAGGCCTTGGTTACTTGCCGTAACAAACAGTACCTGGCCTATTACGACCGTAACCAAAAGGTTGTAATCGGGGTCAGGAAACATGGGGAATCCGCTTTTCACATTGTCAGGACAAACCTCGAAGGCGATGCCGGCGATGCGCACAAGACCATATGCATGGGCGCATCACCGGATGGTATGCTTCATCTTGCCTTCGGCCTGCACGATCAGCCTTTGCTCTATTACAGGACTCTCAAGCCGGGAGACCCTGCCTCATTTGCCCCGTCAATGCCTCTCATGAAAGTTCGCTCTTCCAGCGCGACATACCCGACCTTTTCAAATAATCAAGACAACCAGCTTTTCTTCCTGTGGAGAGAGGGAACGAGCGGGGCGGGAGACATCTGCCTCAGCCGTTACGATGAAAAAACTGAAACATGGCGGCTGTTGCACTCCCCCCTAATCTCCGGGGGTCACGACTATTCTCCGTACTTCTGGTATCCCGGACACGGCATCGATGGAAGCTTTCACCTGGCATGGTGCTGGCGCCGCACGCCTGATGCCGGCACAAACTCGATGATTTGCCATGCCGTGAGCCGTGATGGCGGCAAAAACTGGTTCACCGTATCCGGACGCCGGCTGGCTCCACCCATCACCAGGACCGGCTGCGAGGTTGCAGACGCGGTGCCGGAGGGTGAAAATTTAATGAATCAGGGACCTGTTGCAGTGGATCCTTTCGGAAATCCACATATAATGTACTATCGCAACGATCCGGATCGATTCATTCGATATGTCCATCTGTGGAACGACGCCGTGGCCTGGCGTTCCACCTTGTTGAATTACGTAAAAGCTGACTTTACACTGGCAGGCAGAGGTACCCTCGAAACACCAATCAGCCGCCCGAACCTGGTTGCAGCGCGGGACATGACCCTGTACGCATTGTTCAGGGACAGCCGTGGAGGAGGCCGGATACGGATAGCCCGGGCCACCCCTCCGGATTACCTGGATTGGCAGGCACGCACCTTGCTCCCGGACAGAGTCGGTCAATGGGAACCTTGCGTGGATCTTGCTCTGTGGAACAAGAATAACATCATTTCTTTACTGGTCCAACTGGTAAGCCAGGGAAGCCATGAAACATCCACGTTTACAGACCCCACCCCCATCACTGTTGTGGATTTCGATCCAAAGCAGTGGTGGTCACGAACTTCGAACCAAGCCATTGACGAGGATATACACTGATGCAAAATTCATATGATCCACAAGACATTGCCTCGGCGGTCCTCTACTACCTGCGGCCGCTTATACAGGGAAAGAGGATTCTCATATTGGAGGTGGACAATCCCGCCCCCCGGGTGCCTATCATCTGCGATGAGGCAAAGCAAATCCACCTGGCTTACCTGGGGGAAGTAGATATAAACGCACTGGAGTCCAGCGCTGATATCGAGAATCTCGTAATCCATGAGAAACCATTTACCGAAATCGACCCTGCAGATTACAGGCCCTTGGAATTGATATATGCGCCCGACTTGCTAACGCATGCCTTTGACCTTCCCTCGATTCTCGCCCACATTCAAAAGGTCCTCGGCCCATCCGGTATACTGGTGACACGCTGTCCCGAACCCTCGACTGAATATCAAGATGGATCGCCGCCTGTCAGGGAATTGTTTCCCCAAAATGCAGTAACATGGCTTAAAGAACGGTTCGAGCACGTGAACAGCATTACCGAGCAGATTGCCCTGGCCGCAGCATTCGGCATGGACCAAGGAAACGGGGACATCCCTGTATACTCCAAGCCTGGATCATTCAGAGGACCCGGGGGGGCTCTTTTATTTGCATCGGCCGGAAAACTGCCGGAACTCGATCACGCCCTTGTCTTGACATCACCGGAACAGGCCAGGGTCTTGTTTCATAAACTGAAGCTTTACAGCCAAAGGCTCGATGGCTGCATACGCGAGATTCGCAACCTGCATCTCAAACTGTCGCGCTTTGAAAAAGATACTCAAGAGGCCCTGAGACAATACGCGGACGCCAATGCTGAAAAAAACACCCTGGCCGGGCAACTTGACAATATCGGCAAAGAACTCCTGGAGCTTCGAGACCTGGAAAGAAAAGAGCGAGCCGAGCTTGCAAGGCTGGAACAGGCATGGAAAGAAAGCCGGGAGGAATCGGAATCCCTCAGGACGCAAAACCAGGAATTACATGTTCGAATCAAGGACATGAAAAATTCGATAACTGCAGCAAACATTGCAAGCGGACGACTCGCAGCCTCCCTTGCAGAGCATGGATTCAAACTCGAAGACGGCAAGTTGGTGCCCGGCCCGGAAAAATTGAAAGCAAAACAGGAAAATCAAAAAAGGCTGGAGTTCCTGGAGCACAATCTCCGTGTCATGACCGAGCAATTCGCAGGCTTGTACAAGCTGACCGAACAACTAAGGGATCAACTCTCGGAAAGGATTGCATATGACAGATTGGAGATTGAAAAGAGGATAGATGAAGCCAAGCAAGCAGCAAAAAGGCAAGCCGAACAAGAGTTCAATCAAAAATTGAAAAAAATAATAATTACTACAACAAAACCAGGAAACGGCACTTCAAGCCGATTGAAAACACCTGCTGAAAAAAATTCTTTTGTTGAAAATCAGCAACGCCTCGACCATTTGCTCGGAAAGTTCAACGAATTATCCAAATTGGTCGAAGCAAGTCTGTTCTACGTGTCGGAAATAGAAAAATCCAAGCGCTGGCAGGTAGGCAACGTGCTCGGAAAGACCTATCGTACAATTTCGGGCAAGGGAGAAATCCCAACAGGTATCCAGAAGATCCGGGAAACATTGAAAAATACTGTTTCAGTTCTCGAATCGGCGCAAAAGCTACTGGAAAAAAACCGTCTTTCGTTACCTGCAATTGATAATACAGCAGCCCCAGAACAAGGGCCCCGGCCTGCAAAGACCGTGGACAGACCGGAATCGATAGACATAGTAATTTGCGTCCACAACGCCCTCGACGATGTCAAGGCCTGCCTGGACTCTGTGACAAGGCATACCTACAACCTGAAGCGCCTGATAATAGTCAATGATGGTTCCTCGAAAGAGACAAGCATGTTTCTACGCAAATGGTGTGCGGACCATCCCTCTTCGTATCTAATAGAGACAAAGGTCGCCGAAGGTTATACAAAGGCTGCGAATAAAGGCCTTCGTGCATCCAGGGCCGACCTGGTGGTGCTGCTCAATAGTGATACAATCGTTCCCGACGGCTGGCTGGACAGACTTGTCGACTGTGCCGCTTCCGATACCAAGATTGGCATAGTCGGGCCGCTCTCAAATGCCGCCAGTTACCAATCGGTTCCCGATATCTACGACGGTAAAGGAGATTGGTCCATCAACCCGCTCCCGGACGGCTATACGGTAAACGATATTGCGGCCATTGTTGCACACGTGTCCGAACGGAATTTCACGCGTGTCGAATTCGTAAACGGATTCTGCCTTGCGATCAAGCGCTCTGTCATAGATGCCATCGGATTCCTGGACGAAAAGAGCTTTCCCAAGGGATTCGGAGAAGAAAACGACTACTGCTTGCGCGCCCGGAACGCCGGCTTCGACTTGGCTGTTGCGGACCACTGTTATGTTTATCACGCCAAGTCCAAGAGTTACAGCCACGAACGCCGGAAAAAGCTTTCTGCGGCGGCCAATAAGGCAATCAGGCAGAAACACGGCGAGGCGCGTATGCAAGCCGATATAGAAGTACTGGAACAGAACCCGGTTCTGCGCAGTATGCGTAAACGGGTCAAATCCAGGCTGGCCCAGAAACGGCCGGTCCCGGCACATGATGAACAAATTTTTCCAAAAGTGCTCTTCCTGCTTCCATACTTCGGCATAGGAGGCGGGGTTCATTCCATTGTCCAAGAAGCACAGGGCATGCGCAACCTGGGAACGGAATCAGCCGTTGCAGTGCCAACAGGTGTTCGGGACAACTATATCGAGGCATACCCTGAATTCGACCGGAGCCTGTTCCTGCCTTTTATGAACGAGACCGAACTCACGGAATCAGCCGGCGGTTATGACGTCGTGGTGGCCACACATTTCAAGACAGTGGATCTGCTCAAGCGTGTACACGCGGCCAAATCGAACCTGGTCCCGGCATACTATGTTCAGGATTACGAGCCATGGTTCGTGGAACCAGGCACAAAGGTGGAGCAGGAGGCCCTTGACTCGTATACTGCAATCCCCGGCATGGTCCTCTTTGCCAAGTCCGACTGGCTGTGTGAACTAATCGGGAGAAAACAAGGAGTAAAAGTTCACAAAGTGCTGCCCAGCCTGGACAGGAATATATTCCATACCTTGAAAGCCGCCCGGCAAGATGAGGTAACTCCACTTGTGATCACTGCGATGGTCAGGCCGGCCACTCCACGCAGGGCTCCGCGGGAAACCATGGAGGTCCTGGCCGAAATCAAGCGAAAGTACAAGAACAGCGTTGACATCCGAATCTTTGGCTGCAACCCCGAAGATCCGCAATATCGTTCCCTTCCGATCGGCTTCCCGCATGAAAATATCGGAATCCTCAACCGCCGCGAGGTAGCCGACTTACTGCGTGCCTCTGACATATTCCTTGATTTATCCACATACCAGGCATTCGGCCTGACCGGTATCGAGGCCATGGCCTGCGGCTGTGCAACCGTACTGCCGGCAAAGGGAGGGGTCCACGAATATGCAGAGCACCGCAGGAATGCACTCATTGTGGATACAGGCAACCGGCGACTCGTGCTCGATTCCGTGTTCGAGCTTATCCGGGATTCTTCCTTCAGGAATAATATAAGAAAAGAGGCGATTCGGACAGCAGGCAACTTTTCACTGAATGAAGCCGCCGGATCCCAACTGAAGGTCCTTGGCAACAACTTGCGTTCGTACAAAGCAAGCCGGCATTTCAAGCCGATTGAAATACAAAGTAAAAAGACACCTGGCCCTGACCCCGTACATGAGAACAGGCCTGAATCCGGCGAAAATGTCATTGCCCTTAAAAAAGCGCTGCAGGATTACGAAAAAGTAATTGATAGCATCGGCTTCTATGTATCCGAAGTCGAAAAATCCATGCGATGGAAAGTCGGCAATGCCATCGGCGGTGCGTATCGCAGCATCACCGCCAAGGGGCCTTTGCCTTCGGGTATGGAAAAGTTGAAGGAAGTGCTCAACGAGTTCGATGGCAAACGCAGGGCACACGAGAAGGCAATCAATCGTTCGATAAGTTCCATTGCCGCGTCACCCGGGCCGAAACAGCCTGTTGAAACAAGAGAATATGCCGGATTTGCAGACCGTGTTCTCTGTTCCCTTTCCAACCTCGGGAAAATAGATGTCATAGTTCCGGTCTATAATGCAACAGCAGATGTCAAAAAGTGCATCCAAAGCCTGTTGGCCAATACACGTTTCCCCCATCGCATACTCCTGATCGACGACAAGAGCACAGATCCCGGTATCAGGAAAATGCTGTTCCGTTACCGTACCGACAAGCGAATCAAGATTATGTTTAACAGGCAAAACCTGGGCTTTGTTGCAACCGTCAATCGCGGCCTGTCCGGTTCACGCAATGACGTGGTTGTGCTCAACAGCGATACCATAGTCACTCCACACTGGCTTCGAAACCTGGCTGCCTGCGCATATTCGAAGCCAAGGATTGGTACAGTGACGGCAATTACAAATGCCGGCGGTGTTTTCTCTGTTCCAAGGTTCCAAGAGAACAACCCTGCTCCAGAAGGTCTTTCTCTGGATGGCATGGCCAGACTGGTGCAAAGATACTCGCCGAGATTGTTCACCCCCGTGCCTACGGCCGGCGGCTTCTGCATGTACATCAAGCGTGCCATGCTGGATGACGTGGGACTCCTGGATGAAAAGGCGTTTATTAAAGGCTATGGAGAAGAAAATGACCTGTGCATGCGTGGAACGGATCGCGGCTGGATTCACGTGGTCGATGATTCAACCTATATCTACCACGAGAGAACAGCCTCGTTCGGAGCCGGGAAAGAAAAGCTGGTCGAACACAACCGTAAAATACTGGAAAAGAAGCATCCCCACTATCCGTTACTGGTCAAGGAATTCGTCACCGGCAATCCATTGCGGCCGGTCCAGGAAATTGTCCGGGATATCCTGCAGATGGTCGGACAGGGAGACCGGGGATTAGTTGAACGAGCCGAAAAGCCCGCAGTACTCTATACGATCCACGAAAGCGCCGAGGGCGGGACAACCCGCACGGCCATGGATCTTGCGTCTGAAATCAGCAAAAAAATGCATTGCCTGGTGCTTGCGTCGAACCGGCGGCGGCTGACTCTTTACGAGTATCAAGGTCAAAGGATGGTCGAAATCGAACGTCATGCGCTCGATCAGCCGACCCGGGTTTTCGAGTTTTATTCAGCTTCATACAGGGATGTTGTATTCGACATCCTCCAACGCTACAGTATCGACCTCGTGCATGTGCGCCACTTGCTGGCTCACACCATGGACCTGCCAAAAATGGCGAGAATACTTGGGATACCGGTAGTAATGTCCTTTCATGATTATTATTATATTTGTCCGACCATTCACCTTATCGACGATAAATATCACTTCTGTGGAGGCCGTTGCACACGAACCAAGGGACAGTGCCAGTATCCCAAGACATGGTTCAGGGAGATGCCCCGGTTGAAAAATGCCTTTCTGCCGATTTGGCGCAAGGCAGTGGACGAAATGCTGGACAATTGCGATGCCTTTGTTACCACTACGAAATATACAAGGGATCTTTACCGGCAGATCTATCCGAAGTTGAAAAAACGGGATTTCCGCATAATCGAACATGGCCGTGACCTCTCGGCCTATTATCCGGTTGCACGAGAACCTGCAAGAAAAGGCCCTGTTCGCATCGTAAGCGTAGGAGCACTGGGAACGGTAAAGGGGTGTCGATTCATCAAGGAACTGATGGACCTGGACAAGGAGCAAAAATTCGAGTGGCATTTCTGGGGGCAGGTTTCCGACCCTCTGCCTTACAAGGGCATTTACCATGGGTCGTACGAACGCGATCGGCTGGCGGATATCCTTGCCGTGGAACATCCGTCTTTCGGCGCTGTTTTTTCGCTCGCAGAAACCTATTGCCACACCCTGACCGAACTCTGGGCCTGTGGTTTACCAATCTTCGTAAGTGACCATGGCGCGTTGAAAGAGCGTATGCTCAGTCACAAGGGTGGTTGGTTGATAGACACAAGCAATCCTGAAAAGGCATATCAGCAAATGGCCGACGTAATCTCGGATCGAAAGGCATGGGCCCGCGAAGCTGAAAACGCGCGTACACTCGACTTCCCGGCTATCGAGGAAATGGGAGATGCTTACCTCGGGCTGTATGGCTCTCTGCTGAATTCGACATAGCGGGCGAACGGCAATGGCCGCCGATCGCCCGGCTTCCTTGCGACTCCAAGCAAGGCCGTGGTATAAGTCTGTCGGAAACGGCAATTGTCTTTTGGAGGCTGTCTCAATGGCGCCGTTAAGGTCTTCATATCTGAAGCTATTGAAGAACAGCGCAATGTTGCTGGCTTGGCTCTGCATGGTGATGATATGGAAGTTAAGGGAGGTGTACCAATATCGTGAAGTTATTTGGAACTTCGTGACCCAGGACCTGCGTGTTCGTTACCAGCGCTCGATACTCGGCATGCTTTGGACCCTGATCAAACCCGCCTTGATGCTGCTCATCCTCACCCTTGTTTTCGGCCTGTTGTTCCGCCGTAATTTCCAGCACTTCGTGGTTTACTTGGGTTCCGGGCTCCTGGCCTGGCTGTTTTTCGCCGATGCCGCGAACAGCGGGTCAGGCGCAATTATTCATCGCGGCAGCACGTACCTGACTCGGGTGTACCTGCCCAAGGCGGTATTTCCCTTTGTCACTACTGCCGCAGCCCTTGTAAACTTCTTTTTCTCCCTGGTTGCCTTGATCATCCTGATGATCTTTCTACGCCACAATTTCACGATTTGGCTAATCGTCCTGCCCCTGGCAATCACATGCCTTGCACTGTTCGGAATGGGGGTTTCACTCTGGCTTGCTTGCTTAACCGTATATCTCCGTGATCTCGAACACTTGACTGATGTGCTCCTGCGGGCCTGGTTTTACCTGACACCAATCATCTATCCGATAGACATGATCCCGGAAAAACACCGTTATCTGTTCTATTTCAACCCGATGTTCCATATTTTGCACCTGTTCCAAACAAGCCTGTACTATGGGCGTCCGCCTGATACAATGTGCCTGATTGCAGCGCCCTTGATTTCAGCATTTGTGTTTCTCACAGGCGCGGCTGTCTTTTTCTGGCGCGAGCGCGAATTCGTGTTCCTGGTGTAACCGGACATGGAGCAACGCTTAAAAAGTCATGTGATAGAAGTACAACACCTGGCAGTGGAGTTCCAGCTTGGGCGGCGCCATGGGACACTGTTGAAGCAGAAACTCGGCAATCTGTTCAGTCAAAAGGTAAAGCCTCCCAAGGTCGAACATATAAGGGCTCTTTCCAATGTCAGCTTCAAACTTTCCGAAGGCCGGGCACTGGGTGTGATCGGAGCCAACGGTGCGGGAAAGTCCACCTTGCTAAAGACCCTGGCCGGAATAATTCCACCCAAATCAGGCAATGTGTTCGTGCGTGGAAAAGTTGTACCCCTTATCAACCTGGGGGCCGGCTTCAACCCGGAACTAACCGGGCGCGAGAACATCTTTCTCGCCGGCGCAATCCACAGGATCCCAAAGAAAGTGATGGAAACCAAGGTGCGCGAAATAGTAAGGTTTTCCGAGATTGAGCGCTTTATCGACACACCGGTGAAATATTATTCCAGCGGTATGATGGTCAGGCTCGGTTTTGCCATCGCCACTGACATCGATCCGGATATTCTCCTCGTAGACGAAATCTTTGCAGCCGGGGATGCCTTTTTCCGGCGAAAATGCGAAACAAGGATGCGCAAACTCGTTGGAAAGGCAAGGGCCATGGTAATGGTTTCCCATTCCATGCCGTTGATTCAAGACCTGTGCCACGAGGTCCTGGTGCTTCACAGGGGCAAGGTCGTTTATCACGGTAAACCCAGGAATGCCGTCCAATATTACCTGGAGAACTGCGGGGATTCGGGTAAACTATGAGCAAAACACGCGATCCCTATGCCGGCGGCGTACTGTTTGCGTCGGATGATCTCTCGGCCACGCTCGATTGCCTTGGAACCCTGGAGCAAGGAACACCAAAAAATTCCTTGTCCCTCTTGATCGCCGGCACCGGTCCGGACAGACACGCAAAAAAGGTCTTAAAGGCAGTTGCAAAAGCCGGGAATGATATCTCAGTTTCAACACAGTGGCCGCGGATCGAGGACCTGTTCCCTGAATATCCATACCTTGTGTTGGTGGACGGCAATGCCCTTTTACCCCCGGGATGGCTCGACAGACTGGTTCGACACCTGGAAATGGATTCCAGGAACACGGCGGTAATACCGGCCGGCGGGCCGCCACGACCGATTCCAGGTGCCAATCCGTTCGGCATTGACCGGTGGATTTCCAAAAACAGGGCCACACAAAGCATCAACCTGCATTGCCATCCTGCCAATCCCGGTTGCCTGCTGATTGCTCGGAGCCGGGTTGCTCCAGAACTCTGGAACCGGATTTCGACACCGAATATTCGAGAAGTCTGCCGGATCTTGTTACAGGCCGGGGCACGGGTCGTCTCGGCAAAAGATATATACGTGTACACAGGTCCCGTAAACAATCGGTTCAACCGCGCCGGGAAAAAAGCATGGAAACATCCAATCGGCATTCAGGCTGCAAAAAATAGAATAGCCCGGGTCACCAATGCGTTCCGCACACAGGGGACGTACGCTGGGCTGACCGAAGGCTTGAACGCGGCTTGGGACCTGTCTTTGAGGCGCAGATGGCATGTCGAACCAAGGCTTCTCGCCAAAGCAACGAGGCCCGGCGCACTCCGTGTCACATATCTCCTGTGGAACCTGGATCTCACGGGCGGCTGTATGTCCGTGGTTCAACTTGTCAATGCATTGATTCGACTCGGATGCGATGCCAGAATAGCGACCCTGGATGATCGGCCGGGATTGCCCGGCCTCAGGTTGCTGTCGGAACCCATGGTTTTTTCCACAGAGCGGGATCTGATCTTGAACCTCCCTGAAACCGACATAGTCGTTGCAACCCTTTGGCATACAGCGCCATGGGTGCCGCAAATCCTAAGTCGCCAACTTAATGCCGTGGGCGCATACTTTGTCCAGGACTACGAGGCCTGGTTCTATCCCGGGGACGATATTGAAACCCGGAAAAGGGTAATCTCCACCTATTCAATCGTACAACACCATATAGTCAAATCCGACTGGCTCGCAGCCAAACTCTCAGAACATGGCGTCCGCACCTACAAGATCCCTCTCGGTCTTGATGTCGCCCGTTTTTATCCGCGTAACAAAAAGCTCTTGGGCAAGCCTTGTGTACTCGCCATGGCAAGGCCAAGCACGCCACGCCGGGGCTTTCATACAATGGCCCAGGCCTTTCAAAAGGTACAAGAATTACGTCCGGACGTGGAATTCACTACCTTTGGCGAGCCAGAACCCAAATCCGGCGCTGGCTTCAAAGGTCGATTCCTGGGCAGGATAACATCGCAAGACCGCCTGGCCGAACTATACTCTGCTGCAACCATCTTTGTAGACGCCTCGGATTTCCAGGCCTTTGGCAGGCCCGGGCTGGAAGCCATGGCTTGTGCCACTCCATGCATACTAACGCCCGTGGGAGGGGTAACCGAATATGCCAAACCGGGTGTAAACTGCAAGGCTGTCGCTCCAGGCGATGCACCGGGATTGGCCGGGGCCGTACTTGAGCTCCTGGATGACCCGGATCAAAGAAAAAAACTGGCCAGGGCCGGACCCGTGACCGCCAAGCGCTTCGCTCTTGACAAGGAAGCGAAACGCACCCTGCGGTTTTTCGAACGAATAAGCCGGGGAAAACCATGAACAGCCTCCTGGCAACAGCCTCGTTCGCATCCCTGCTCATCAACCGGGCTCTGGCTGTATTAAAAGGGGATGGAGCCGCCACCCTGGGTTACGAGACCCTCAAATACGCCCGCTACCGCTTGCTGGAGGACCTGGAAAACACTTTACGCTACGTCATTTATTGCAAAAAACGCAGAAAGGCCGTCTCTGCCGCACAAAAGACAGGCGCAAAAAACAAGGGACCGCTTATATCCATTGTCATGCCTGTCCATGATCCTAGTCCGAGGCACCTGGAAGCAGCACTTGACTCTGTAAAAAATCAAGTCTATCCCCACTGGCAGCTATGTATCATCGACGACGGCTCCAGCCGGGCGAAAATAACCGGGATATTGGCTGAAACGAGCACTGAACCCCGCGTACTTTTCAAGCGACTCGACCCGTCCCGTGGAATCGCAGGAGCGAGTCAGGCAGGACTCGAGCTGGCCACAGGGGAGTTTGTCGGCTTCCTGGACCATGACGACGTGCTGGAGCCGGATGCGCTCCTGCTCGTTGCTCGCAAGTTGAATAAAGAACCCGGCGTGGATCTGTTGTACACCGACGAGGACCGGGCCCCTTTGGGATTGGCCTGTTGCCCTATTTCAAGCCGGACTGGTCACCCGACCTTTTGCTCGCCAACATGTACATGGGCCATTTTTTAGTCGTACGCCGGAGCCTCGCCCTCGAATCAGGCGGATTCCGGCCCGGTTTTGACGGCAGCCAGGATCACGACTTGGCATTGCGTGTCAGTGAAAGAGCGCGAACCATCCTGCACGTACCCGAGGTGTTGTACCACTGGAGGGCGGCCCGTGGCTCCACCAGCCTGCGTTACCGGGAAAAACCCGAGGCAGGCAATGCATCTTTGCGTGCGATAGGAGATACGCAGGCAAATATCAGGGGCAAAGGTTGAGCCGACCTCTTATCCCGGCTTCTTTCACGTCAACTGGCCGTTACCGGACTTCACACAAATTACCGTTGCCATAACCGGTTGCAAGGACAAATATGAATGCAGGCGAACCCTGGCAGCCCTTGAACGTGCAACAGGTACTCGAAAATTAAGACCTTTTTGTCTTTCACCGGCAGGATGCGACCTTTTGCCGAACCTGGGGGACCCGGAAAATATTGAAACATTGCAGGCCTTGGCCCATAAGAAGGCACAGGTAGTACTGTTCATACGGGCCGGTATCGAAACAATGCCCGCCGCACCGGCCCTGCTGGCGGCACAGGCTCTGCGCCATGGCGTAGGGGCGGCAGGCGGACTGGTTCGTGACGCTGACGGGAAAATAGTACATGCCGGCATGGCGATAGGGCCGGACGGCTTTTTTCGATCCATTTATTCAGGTCTCGACCCGGGCGAAAAGGGTTATTTCGGCTTGCTCCTGTGTGCCCGCGAAGTGGACGGCCTGGATCAATTGCTTTGGTGCACAAGCAGAGAGAACCTGCTTGCTGCAATCAAGGCATTAAAAAAACAGGCCGAATCTCACACATCAGCGTACCAATCCTTGATTCGTTTCTATCATGAGTCAGGTGTACGATTGATCTTCGATCCCAGGGCAAAAGCTGTTATTGAAAGGCCGATCCCGGATGTGCTCATACCTGCCGGCAAAACTCCCGGCAAACGAATGTACCCTGCATCGTTGTCATCTGATCCGCCATGTTTTCGCATCAGGTCGTAAAACCGTGATCCCAAGAAATCGGGGGACGCAAGCCCTAGTCCCGCCTTTTCCTTGTCGCAGCAAGGCCACCGAGTAACAGCCAGGCTGTTGCAAACAACAAGGGCATGGTGCCGTGAGTCACACCGCATCCGCATCCGGAATTGTCGGAAGGCTTCCATCTTTTCGGATCCAGTGGATAGGCATCATCCACATCAGGTACACCGTCGTCGTCATCGTCCGTATCGATGCGGTTTGGCTGGCCGTCATTGTCCGTATCTCTCGAACAGTCTGATCCGTCGCTGCATATATCTTTGTCATCCGGGATGCCGTCGTTGTCATCATCCGGGTCCTGGGCATCGTTCACTCCGTCATTATCATGATCAAGCGGCCTCTTGTCCTTGTAGTCAGGCACGCCGTCATCATCGTCATCTCCATCTCGATTGTCTGGAACACCGTCTTTATCCGCATCGCCGGTGCCGCATTGTCCCTCCATGCAAACCTGGCCCGAAGGACACTTTATCAGGTTGCATGGGTCTCCGATACAGTTGCCCGCCTTGCATACCTGCCCCTCGGCACAAGTCACGTCCTTGCACGGATCGGGAACACACGAACCATTCCTGCATGTCTCACCCTCCGGGCAAAACTGCATTGCGCACGGATCGGCTACGCAATTTCCATCCATGCACGCCTCACCCTCGTGGCAAATCACGTTGGCACAGGATCCAACGCAATCACCGTTATCGTTACAGTATTCATTGCCCGGACAGAGAACTCCAACACATGGATCTTCTATGCAACGCTTGCCGTCACACACCTTTCCATCCTCGCATTCATGCCCTTTTTCAAGACATGTTATTTCCACGCAGTTTCCATCCCGGCACTCCTCGTTGGGTTTACACTCCACACCCACACAAGGACCTACACACCTTCCGCTCCTGCATACTTTATCCGAGGGGCATTCGTCGTTACCGGCGCACTTCTTTGGAACACATAAATCATTTTCGCAAACTTCACCGGTAGGGCATTCTCCCATCTGGCATCCGCAGGCGCATTCTCCTGATATGCACTTGCATCCTGCAGGACAGAGGTTTTCGCCGTCATCCACCTTTCCATTGCAATCATTGTCCACCAGGTCACAGACCTCTTCCGGCACAGGGCCGCAACCGCCACATGCGTTGGTTACATTCTCATCGACCAGTCCGTCACAGTCGTTGTCCACGTAGTCGCAGACCTCTTTCTCTGCATTCGGAGCCGTGCAATCCACCCACTTTCCATCCTCGCACCTCTCGGAACCCGTGCCACAGGCATTTTCACACACCCTGGAAAGCTCTTCGTCTATAGCCCCGTCGCAATCATTGTCTATTCCATCGCATATCTCATTCTGCAGAGCCGACTGGATGATTGCCTGCAAGGCGGCAGCCAAAGAAACCGGATCATCGGCAAAATATGCATGGCCGTTACTCAGGTCGATCTTTCCCTGATCGTCTATTGCGGTTCCACCGGCCCTGGCCATCCTGTCGAGGGTCGAAGAGCCGGTCATACCCTCGCCGAAACCAATTACGAAGGTCTGTATATCGTAATTCGTACCATTGTATTGAGTGTTGCGAAGACTTTGTGCCGCTGTAACGGGATTGCCCCCGCACGTGTCTTCTCCATCCGTCAATATAAGCACAAAGCTCCTGTGACACCAAGGATCCTTTACTGCAGGTAGATCTTCGTTCACATAATAATCCTTTGCAGCCTGCAAAGAAGCAGCCAAGGGAGTTGCACCATCAGCACGCAGTTCCTTGTTGGTAGGGTAATTTTCCTGGCCGTCGATCCATGCCAGTATCGAAGCCTTGTTTCCTTCCTGTACAGGAACCAGGACCTCGGCGCCATAATTGCAATTCTTGGAACCGTCGTAGTTGATAAACTGGCGGCTGGTTATGGAAAGGTTGTCCGTACATGTCGCCCCCTGCGTTTTGTACATGTCACCTTTCTTGATATCCTTGCCTTCTTGCTGGTAATATCGCATCAAACCGAACAAAACCTCGTCAGTTCCATTGAGAATGGTATTAAGGGCCTGCTTGGCGATAAACATACGCGAGTCGTCTGCCTTGCCGTTGCCGTCCGTATCCACGCCTTCATAACCATTGCTTCCATCACCGCATGTGGCTGCACCCCCGGCATTCCAGGACATGCTTCCGGATGTATCGAAAATGATAAGTAGATGGTTCTTTTGTTGTTGAGCCCTGGCAGGGTCTGACCGGGAAAAAAGCAGGAAAGCACCAAGGACGGTCACAAGGATGACGATATTTTTTTGGTTGCACATGGTTACCTCCAAATAGGCCATTTGTTTTTCTATTGATATAGGATACCAGTAAAAGTGAATGCAGGTCAATCCAAGCTGTTGCCTTTGGCAAAAGGATGAAGTAGCCTCTTTCACCAAAGTTGGCCGCCAATATCAAGGGCGGACAACCACGAGACGAGGGAATGATTTGAAAAAATTCGTTCTCCCTTGGAAAAAGGTCGATGCTGCAATGGCCGCAGCCTTTGAAGAACACTATCTAGACCCGAAAACCGGCGGTATTTCGTCTCCTGACCCGGTCAAGGGAAAAGATGGGCCGGGTGTCGGAGAGGTCGTCATCCCCAAAAGGCCGGCCTCAGTGGACTATTCCTGGATGATCCAGTTTTCGGACACGGTTTTGGACAAAGACTTGCGGGCCCGCCTCTTCGAGGCTTTGCGAGATCCCAAATCAGGCATGAACAATTTTCTCCACGAGGTAGCATCAGACCCGGAAGGCCATGCCCAGTGGAAGAAATACCGTGATTTTCATGCCTTCAAATATGTAAAACAATGGATAGCGGCACTGGGCATAGACTGCGATTTCGAATCAGAGCCAACAGAACCACAAAGACACCGGCAACCCGGCAAAAGAGACATTGATTACGACGAACAGTGCCTTGATTCAGTGCTCCTGGCGACTGCACAAGACGCTGGAAAAATAAGCTTCCATGAGCTATGCCTTGTCTTGGAACAGGTTGTTAAAAACGTGGAGCTGAAAAAAGTGCTCAAGTCCATTATTAGGGATGGTTGGCTTACATTGTCACCCCCCTTGCATGGACCCTTACACGGGAAAATTAAGACCATGAACGAAAACCTAAACAAGGACGGTGATGCAGTTGTTGTGTTCACCCGTAAGGGAGAGGCCCGGCTACTCGATGCAAGGCTCAAGGTACTTAAGAAAAAATTGGATATTGCACAAAAGGACCCGGCTTTTATTGAAGATTTTGCCGAATATTTGAACAATGCTGGCCAAGAGGCGGCTTGTCTGTTCCTGGACTACCTGGATGCAGAGGAAATAAACCGGAGCATGAACGTGTTGGCCGGAATCAGGCTGGCCCCTGGAACCAGGACCGATGCAGCGATGAGAAGAGCTCTTTCAAGGGTGAAAAAAACCGGTGGTAACTGACTCTGTTTGGGATAATGCAATGGGCATGAAGATTAATATCAACAAGCATATTTACGACCCTGAAGATGCGGCCGTTCCTGTCCTGGATAGAGGGTTTCTCTATGGTGATTCGGTTTACGAGGTGCTTCGAACATACAAAGGCCGTCTTTTTGCCGTAAAAAGACACATAAACAGACTCTGCAACTCGGCAGCCAGAATTGCATTGAAAATCCCGGATCCAAGTGAAATATTGGACCAAGTGAAAATCACCATGGCTGCGGCGGGAAATGAGGAATCCTACGTTAGAATTATCGTGACCAGGGGGACAGGTCCCATTACCCTTGACCCTTTTACTGCAGAGAATCCATTGACAGTGATCCTCGTCAAAAGGTTCGTAGAGTTCGAAAAGAAGCAATACGAGGAAGGAATAAGCCTATTGGTCCCGAATGTCAGAAGGAATTCCAGGTACGCCCTTGACCCTGCCATTAAGAGCGGAAATTATCTGAACTCCATTCTTGCTCTCGAAGAAGCGAAGAGCATGGGTTATGACGATGCACTGATGCTCGATATCAATGGAAGAATCACAGAGGCAACCACCTCTAATGTATTTATCGTAGATGAAAACGGAGTTCTTTGTACTCCAAAATTGCAAACAGGCATACTGGAAGGCGTAACCAGGGGCTTCATCCTCGATTTGGCTGAACGCCTGGGCCTGGATTGCCTGGAGAAAGACCTGTTCCCGGAGGATCTTGAAAAGGCAAGGGAGGTCATGTTGACCAGCACATTGAGAGAGGTCATGTCCGTGACCAGGATCGACGGTCGAAAAATCGCTGACGGCAGGCCAGGCCCGGTAAGCAAGCTCATCCGTGAAAAATTCAGGCAATTCGCAATGGAATTGATCGAAAAGGAATCTCAAGACAAAGCTGACAATGACCATCATGGAAAGGTTGATTAAAAAGGCGGTGGCAGAATGCGTCAAATAAAGAAGAATAACCAGGAAACCTCGATGCGGTATAGAATCGTTCTACCTTTTCTGGCCGCGGGCATATTATTAGCTGCGGTTTCTGCCGCCAGCTTCGGCCTTGCACACAAACCTGAAAATGCAGAACTGTTCGACGCTGTTGTCCACACTATCGAAAGAGACTATGTGGATCCCCAGCGAATAAACCCCAGAAAGATGATGCAAAGCTCACTCGAAGCAATAGAGAGAGCAGTACCCGATGTATTGGTCGATCTTGGAAAAAAGGGGTCCAATCGCATAGTGGTTACCGTGGGAGTGAAGAAAAAGGAATTCTCCCTTCAAGGCCTGACATCCGATGTGAGTTCAATCGGCCTCAACACCGACCTGTTCCGCAAGGTCTTTGCATTCATACAAAAGTGGGTGGACCCCGAAGTAGATATGAAAGACGTTGAATATGCCGCAATAAACGGCATGCTCTACACCCTGGATCCTCACTCGGTATACCTCAATCGTGACCAGTACAAGGAAATGAAAATCAATACGAGCGGTAATTTCGGCGGGTTGGGAATTGTCATTACTGTAAGAGATGGGGCATTGACAATCATCTCTCCTATCGAGGGAACCCCTGCATCCAGGGTTGGATTGAAGGCCAAGGATAAAATAATGGCCATAAATGGAGAATCGACCATAAATATGCCGCTTACGGAAGCTGTCCAGAAACTGAGGGGAGAACCGGGAACACCCGTAACCATCGCTGTTCTTCGAAAAGGCTGGAACGAGCCGAGGGATTTCACCATCGTAAGAGCCATAATCAAGATAGAAAGCGTAAAGAGCAAGCTGCTCAAAGGCGATGTCGGCCTGGTAAAAATCACGAGCTTCCAGGGAAACACTACGAGGGACCTAAAGCGTGCACTTACAGGTTTCAAACTCAAAGCCAAGCATGGACTCAAAGGTCTTGTCCTTGACTTGCGAAACAACCCGGGCGGTCTTTTGAGACAGGCTGTTTACGTGTCAGACCTTTTCCTGGACCGGGGAGTAATAGTCAGCAGGGTAGGTCCGGGGGGCCGGCTCTCAGGCAAGAGTATTGCCAAGGCCCTTGGTACCGAACCGAAATACCCAATAGTTTTACTTGTCAACGGGGGATCCGCCAGTGCCTCTGAAATCGTTTCCGGAGCACTCAAAAACCACGACAGGGCACTGGTGATGGGTGAACGCACGTTCGGCAAGGGGACTGTCCAGGTTCTCTATGATGCAAGAAAACAACTCTTTATCGACGATGACAGCGCCCTCAAGTTGACCGTGGAAAAATACCTCACTCCCGGCGGCATATCGATTCAAAGAACAGGGATCACCCCGGACGTACGGGTAATCGCCGAGTACGTGGACGACAAGGGCATCGATCTCGAACCCGATACCAGGAGAAGGAGAGAAGAAAACCTGGACGAGGCCCTGGGCGGAGGCAAATCAAAATCGCAACACGAAAAACCTACTTTGGTAATTCGATTTCTCGCACCCTTGGAGCAAAAGGATGATTTTCCGACCTCGGAGCAAACCAAGGAGGCAGAGGTGGATTTCGAGGTCGAGGCAGCAAGGACACTCATCATGCAGGCAAAAGGATGGAGGGGATCATCTTTGCTCGCCCAAGCTCCAAAAATCTTAAGGCCCTTGCTAAAAGCGGAGAAAAAAAAGCTCGAGCAGGCGCTTGCCACAGCCGGTCTGAACTGGAGCCTGGGCAGGTCCAGGGAAAAGGCGAAACTGGAGGCAACCCTCCATGTCGGCAGGGCGGTCAATCAGGATATGGAATCAAAAAAGACCAAAAAGCCGACCAGGAAACCACCTACCTGCCGAATCGAACCCGGAACCGATGAAAAGCCTCTCACAGCCGGCGAAACAGCCTGCATGGTGGTGAGTGTACACAACAAGGGACCGGGCACGGTATACCGGCTTCACGGAATTTCGGAATGTATCAAGTGCGACCAAAGCCCATTCGACCAACAGGAATTCGTACTTGGAAAGATAAAAAGAGGAAAAACTCAATCATGGTCGGTGCCTATAAAGATTCCGAACAGCCAGCTTACAGGGGTGCAGGAGATAGAAGTTCACTTCAAGGAACCATACAAGAGGATTCCGAGGCCTATTCGTAAAGAGGTTGTCATCAATGCACTGCCAAGACCCTTTTTCGCGTATTCGTATAGGATATTGGACAATGCGCCAGGGGGGAACGGCGATGGCCTTGTCGAGGTAGGAGAAACCGTATCACTGGATCTTTCCCTTGCCAATGAAGGAGAGGGAAAGGCTCTGAAACCCCTTGTCCTGGTGGAAAACAAGGTTGGAAACAACATCTTTCTGGAAAAGGGCAGGATTACCGTGTCAAAGCCCATCCTGCCCGGGGATTCCACTAAAATGCGCTTTTTATTTCAGGCGAAGAGTATGCCAAAGGAAGACAAGGACCCCCTCGACCTGATCGTTCGTGATATTGAACTCGACGAGTTCATGACAGGAAAACTCGGTTTCAGGATACACAGGCCTGTGAATGCCAGGGTACAGGCGAGGAATGGATGGGTAACCGCAATCCAGGATGCCGAACTACTGTCAGGCGCTTCAAAACAATCGCCTGAAATAGGTATCCTTCCCAAGGACAAATCCGCCAGGCTTATAGGAGAAATCGGCGGATTCTACAAGCTCTCTTTTAATGATGAAAATAACCAGAATTTTGCCTTTGTCCGCGCACGGGATGTAAGACCGGCTCCATCGCAAAGCACGGCTGATAAATTTCTGCCTGCGCCGCAAAGAAAGCCTCCCAGGATATCATTGGATGAAAAAGGGCCTATTGTGGTCGACTCTGATAATTACACGCTTAAAGGCAGGGCTTTCGACAACAATGCAATCAAAGACGTTTACATCTTCAACGGCAATAAGAAAGTCTTTTTCTCGGCCATGCCCAAGTCGACAAGGTCTGCCCCGGAAATAGATTTCACGGCCGATATAGCACTGAAGGACGGAGATAACCTGGTTACAGTAATAGCGAGGGAGAGTAAAGACTTCCTGAGCCGGCGATTTCTGATAATCAGAAAGAGAGTCAAAAAGCCACATGCCTCCCGCTAGCAGGCTATCGGTTCGCCTGGAAAAGCATGTCAAAGAAGGGGCCGCCTTTAGCAAGACTTCGTCTAAAAGAGGTGACCCAATAAAGCAATCGGAAAATATTATCGGCAGCGGCTCTAAATCCGGGAAAACATTTTTTCCCCGGAAGACCAAACCCAAAGTCCTGTGGGTTTCACCTTACGTACCTGTTCAGGGCCTGCATGCAGGTGGACACAGGATGTTTCGGCTCATTCAAAGATTGAAACGCGATTTTTCAATATCCATAGTTTCATTGAACGCCCCTCCCCTGAACGAAGAGCAAAACAAGCAAGCTGCAAAAACCCTGCAAGACATGGGAGTGGAATGTAATCTGGTGCCCTTTGACAGCTCCTTCAAGCCCCACTTGAAAGATCCTCTTCCTCAGGCATTCAAGTCTCTTCAGTCGAATCGTATGTCCCTGTTGCTCAACAAGCTGCTCTCACCGGGAAATTTCGATTTACTTCAACTGGAATACTCTGCCTCGGGACAATGGATAAGATCACTGCCACGAGTGCCTGTTGCCTTGACCTTGCATCAACTGGAGTACCTGGCTTCATTTAGGGCTGCCATGGCTTCGGCTAAATTTTCGGCCAGGCTTCTGGGAATTTTGGATACACTCAAGGCTCTGTCTGCTGAAAAACAATCTATGCTCAAAGCCGATGTTCTCATAAGCCCTACGCCGAGTGAGGCCAGATTATGCCGCCTGATTTCCGGCAAACCTGCGGTTGTTGCTCCAATGGCTGCCGATCCCGTGCAATCTGAAAGAGGCAAGCGGGATTTTGACATAGTCTTTCATGGCAATTTCTCCCATCCAGCCAACCAGGATGCTGCAAAAATACTTCTCGACCAAGTGCTTCCCGCCGTCAGGCTGCAAAGGCCCGGCACGAGCATGGGACTCTTGGGCACGTTCATGGGACAGGCCTTGAAAAAAAAGGCATACCATGCCGGTATTTCGCCGCTTGGACGAGTCTCGGACCTGCATGGCATGCTTTTAAAAGCACGGATCTTTGTGGCCCCCCTCTTTTTAGGCGGTGGCATGCGCGGAAAAATACTGGATGCCCTGTCCGCCGGCCTGCCGGTTGTTACAACACCCTTGGGAGCAGAGGGAATAAGCGACCAAAGCACAACATCTTCAAAAACCGGGACCAACTTCGACACCCCTGTTTTGGTAGTAAAAGATAAGGAGCAGTTTGCTCAAAAGATCCTTTGCTTGCTTGATGACCCGGCTATTCTCGGCAGGTTGTCGAAAGAAGCTCGGTCCCTTGCCGGCCATTTCAGATGGGACAAGACCGCCAGGGTATACAGCGCAATGTACTTAGGCCTGTTGAAACAAAATTATTAGAACTATTTCCAACGATTACGGCGTCGTAAATAACCTTGGGGCTTTTTCACAGAAGAGTTGGAACCGTGTTCTAGAACTTCAAGTCCCTGGGCATCAAGACCTTACCCTTGATACAGGCGGCTATTCTCTTCCTTCCATCCTTATCCGGACCGGGAGGAATCTTCTTTGCCTCGTATTCCTTCAACACCTTTCGGGCCGTATCGCACCTGCCCGTGTACGCGAACAGCAATGCCTCGTTTTTCAATGGATCAGGGTAGTCCACGGCCAGTCCCGCAGCCTTTACCAAAAGGGTTTCGGCCTTCTTGTACCCGCCCTGAAGGGCAAACAGAACACCCATGTTGTTGTATGCCTTTGCATTCCCGGGATCGAGCCTGATAGCCATTTTGAAAAGATCTTCTGCTGTAAAAAAATCTCCTGAATCCATGTAAGCCAGCCCCAGGTTATTGTATACTCTTGCCTTGTGGGGCGATGTCTTGAGGGTTGCTTCCCATAGAGAGAGGCGTGAGGAATAATCGGTATTTCTCATTATCGTGAGGTTGGCGAGAACAACACAGGTCCCGAAAGCACACAGTAAAACATACAATGCGTACCTTTGTTTCTTGAACCGCTCATCCAATGCTGCACAAAGCCCGGCTACCCCGACACCGAGCATTCCGGCGATTCCGGCCATTGGGAGATACAGCCTTCTTTCCACCATTGGATCTCTTATGGGAAGAAAGCTGGATGTGGGAGCCAGGGTCAGGATGAAAAAGAGCAGTCCGAAAGAAAAAAAAGAAAAAAAACGGCGCCTGATAAAGAAAAAAGCCAGAGACAAGGTCAGAATCAACAGTAGGGCGCCAAGCAACACTCCTTCCCCCATAATAGATGTCCGCCAAGCAAAATCATGATCTATGGAAAGCCGGCTGGGCCAGACCAGAATGGACAAGTAATTGGGAAACACTGCAAGCTGAGTCAGAAAATATACCAGGGAACCGGGGAGACCGCCCTTCTCCGGGTTCCCGATTCCACCGAGCAAGGTCAATCTCAACACCACCAGGATCCACAACACCAGCCATTGCGGTATGTGCCATTTCAATGCCCGGTTCTTGAATCCTTTTCGTTGGAGAAACAATAGGTCAAGCAACAATAAAGCCGCAGGCAAGGTGGCTACAATCTCCTTTGCAGCCAAGCCCAAGATGTACACCAAACAAAGAACAAGGATCCACGGCCATTTTCTTTTCTTGTTCTCGGAAATTTCAGATTCCGGAGCCTTTTTAAGAAAAATCAGCATTCCAAGCAAATAGAATGAAGTCGCAAGAGAAGAAGATCTTCCCACAATATAGGTTACGGCCTCGGTCTGAACAGGGTGGAGGAGGAAGACCATGGCCCCCAACAATGGAGCAAGTTCCACATATTGACCGAGCTTCTTTTCGTAATCAGATCTATGCCTTAAAAGCCAGGCAATCAAGATATAGACCATGAACGAATTTATAGTATGAATGGCCACGTTCACAAAGTGATAGGACCATGTACTATTGCCCGATACCCGCCAGTTCAATGCAAAAGTGAACAAAAGCAGGGCCCTGGCCGGATTGAAGGAAACAACCTGCCATGGCCGGGCCATATCTCTTATCAAAGGGTTTCTTTCAATATAATGGATGTCATCGAAAACAAAAGGTGAGTTCATGCTATTGTAGTAAGTAAACCCGGCTGCAAGTACCAGGATGGCAAAAGCCGTCAACTCATGTTTCCTGATTGTAAGAAAGCCTTTTATCTTCGGCAGGACCGGCATATTATTTTGTGTACCACGCTAAACGAGTAACAGCAAGCTCCCCTGGGTTATAAACCTCAAAAAAGCAACTGTGCCTGCAGGATGGCCTTGAAGTCCCAATCCTGTTTTTCCAATTGCGTCACCCCGAATTGGATCTTGAGATTCGTGGACTGGGCCAGCCACCACCAGTTCAGTCCCCCTAGAACAGTGAGGAGGTCGCCCTGGTCGCCTACACTCTTCAATGCTTCGAACCAGTCAAGACCAAACATGAGCTCGTACGCATCATACCTGATTCCCGCCTCTGTAAAAAGGCCGACGCCTGTGTATAAGCCCGAATCTCCTGCATAGAAAGAATTGATTGCTGAAGTCTTGCTTCTTGAACCATGGTCGTAATAGTACATGTTGACTTGGCCGCACAGCCCGACCAATCCCTCGTTATCGACCGGCATATCGAAGAACAAGTCCCCGGCAACGGCAAAGTAATCTGTCCGGCTGCCTATCTCTCTTATTTTACCTGCCTGGGCTTGTTTCCAGGTAACGTTCAAGTCCCTTTGCCAGTCTGCGGAAAACCCGAATGAAAGCACTTTACTGGGAGATATTATACCCTGGTCGGTCTGTTTTAGATATATACCGTCATAGAAGAAGCCCCCGGCTCCTGCATCACCGTCTGCATCAAAAATATTCAGTGCCAATCTGAAGGTGAGCCTCGGCCAGTCATGGGGATTGCGCGGATCCTTGATCTGGGACCAGGTCATCCTGTCCAGGGTCACGTTTTCAATTGAAGAATCACCATGCACACCGTTCAGCAGAGCCACCCTGTACTCCAGGAGCCTGTTCAACAGCAAGCCCCGGATCATCACACCGAAATCGCGCCATACCCGTGTGCTTCCCCTTGGATACTTGATCAGGTCAATGTGTTGATCCAACCCGTGAAGGGTAAAAGCTCCCTGCATGCCATGGTGTGAAAAAGGAACCAGGAGCATTCCCGCGTTCACAATAAGCCAGTCCTTGATGTCGAATTCCGCCCACGCGTCCTGAATGAACATGTCGACATCAAGGTTGCCGTGCTTTCCAAAATTAGGGCTGCCGGTCTCCACGAAAAATTGAACCACATCATTCAACTTGCCGATGAACAAGAGCCGTGCCCGTCTCAAGAACAGATCCAGATCAATGCTCTTGCCTGAGGGTGCCTTGTTCGGCTCCAGGGTAGTCCATCCCTGTAGAAAGAGCGCCAACTTCAGGCTGGCTTCCCCTTTCTTGATTTCAACACCTGCAGCTTTTGCCCTGGCGGAATAGAAAAGACCTGTTACAGCAATGGCGACAACGAGCAAGGCAAAAACAGCGCGGGTTTTCATAACGAACATCCTTTTTCGAACTGAATTAATGGGAGGAGAATAACCAAGCATATTCTTATTTACTATTTTCTTTCAATATACCCTATCTTGTATCCATAATCAGCCTTGCCTGTAAGCTCGAATTTTACCCTGTCCCTGGCCTTCAAAAACCATCCCACCGTGTTCGCCCGGGTGTCGGAAGCTGTAAAATCAACCTGGTTTCCCTGCACGGCAATCGTTGGAGCTCCCTTTATCTTTCCATGAAGCCCTTTGAACGGGCCGGCCCTGGCTGTTCGAAGAATTTTTATTTCCAACAATACGAAAGGAAATCGTTTACCTCTTTTCACCCTGATAACTCTTCCGAGCAAGAGTTTCTTCTTATCCCTCATCATAAACTCGGACATGTCTGCACGCTTGCTCGCCCGAATAGATGATCCTGAATCCGTGTCCACCAACGCCAGGGCATCGCCGCCCAAACCGGAAAGTGCTGCAAAAGGATCGTCTTCTGTTGGGCCGATGAAAATAGTTGCCAGCCTCTTGTAAAGATCTTTGGGAGTCAAACCTGATATCAGAACAGTTCGGTCATCCACTACGGTTACCTGGGTATCAGCCAACTTACCCTTCAGGGCTGCTTGCACCTTCTTGGCATTGGTCCCGGCTTTCAACGAAAACTGGACTTGGTTCTCTCCCGCGACCTTCCAGGATTGTGCCAGACCCGGAATCACTTCCCCATTTTGATTCAAGTTTACCAGGTGTCTTCCCTTTGCCTGTGCAGGAACAGACAGAAAACCGAAAAAAAGCACGAAGGAAAGTAAAGTTAAAACAAGGCGCCGCATTATTTGTTCTCCTTAAAATAAAAAATCCTCGACCTGCCTTTCAGCCTGCAAAATCCTACTCGAGATTACCAGCAGGCTTGTTGATATTTGACGACGGAAAACGAAAAATAAATCACAAGATTCCATTTCATTGTAAAATAAGTTAACTACCAACACAAAAAAGTCAAGGATAACCCGAAATATCAAAAAATCCCCGCTTGATTACAAAACCCACAAGTTGTATTTGTGTCTCGCAAAAATGGAGGTCCAATACCATGGGATTGTTTAAACGTATATTGGGCAGGGATTTTGAAAAGCTCTCAAAGAGAGGAGATGACATGTTGAAAGAAGGTCAGTTCGGTCTGGCAAAAATGGCTTATGAAGACGCACTAAAGTCATCAGACAAAGATACTGATCCGGATGCAGTGGAAAAAATTCGAAACTCGTTGGACAAGGCAAAGACGGCGCTGGCAAAATCGAATTTTGAAGAGGCTGAAGGTCTTGTCCAGATGGGTGATTTCGAGGGTGCCCTCAAGCTATTGGACGTATGCCGGGAACTCCTGGACACAAACAGGAATTTCGATGAAAAATCAAGAAAGGATTTCGATAATCGCATGGAATCACTTGAAAACATGGCAATCCAGGGGTTGGAGCAAAAACGCATGAAGCGCATGTCTTCAGCCGGCCTTGGACAGAATGCAGAGGCCGGGCCCGGGGCCGGGGACGAGGCTGACGGGTTCGGGGATACGCAAGAGGACAGGTTCGAGATACTCCTGGGTTCCCTGCCTTTGGTCCAGGCCGAGGAATACAGGAGCCTGGGACAGGAGTTTGCAAGGGCCTACCTTCTCATGAACGAGGGAAACATGAATGAGTCCAGGCAGGTGATGGAGAAACTACTGGAAGAGAAACCAGGCAGCATCTATCTCCAGTATGAGGTTGCGAGGTTGAAGAGCCTGACTGGAGAACTGGAACCAGCCTCAAAGCTCTATGAAAAAATACTACAAGTCGAAGATGACATAGATCCGGAAGTAGAACTCAAGGCTGTCCTGGAACTGGCTGATTGCAAGTCAAAGCTGGGACAACATGAAGCCGCAGAAGAAGATGTTCTCGCTGCACTGGCCGTGCATCCCGACCGAGTTGATGTAATGGTTTGGCTGGCCCGGATCCTGCGCAGGGCAGGCGAAACCGGGGATGCACTGGCTGCTGTAACAAAGGCCTTTAACATGGATCCCCAGGAAATTGCCTGTCACGCAGAGATGGCGCTTTGTCTGGATAATACAGGCAAAAGCGAAGATGCATCCGAGCATGCCCTCGCGGTAATTGCATCAGGTACCGGTGTAATGGACCTTGAGGAGAATGAGCTTAATCGGATATTGGAATTGGCTGGAGTACCCACCAAAGCCGGGCATTGAATTAATTAAAATTTCGCCCCCCACATATAGTATATGTTCTGTTTTGAACCCCTTCTCGTCGTGGTTTTTACTTTACAAAGAAAAAAAGCTCTAGTATTTATTACCAAACGTTCCGGGGCAGGACGTATTCACCGGTCGAATAGACCGGAACGGGCAGAAACATGAAAATTCGCGAATTGGAAATATGCGGCTTCAAGTCTTTCAAAGATTCGGTGAAACTCCTTTTCGACCAACCCATAACATGTGTTGTCGGTCCCAATGGCTGCGGCAAATCCAATATTGTGGATGCATTGCGCTGGTGTATAGGTGAACAGAGGCCTCGCATGCTTCGCGGCGAAAACATGGAAGACGTTATTTTTAATGGAAGCGAGAAACAAGGGCCCATGGGCATGGCCGAGGTAACATCCAGGTTCCTGGTCGACGAAGGAGATGAACTACCTGATTCTCTGGCAGGATGCAGTGAGTTGGAGGTCACAAGGCGCCTGTTCAGGGACAAAGACACCGACTACCAATTGAACAGGAGTACGGTAAGACTAAGGGATATTACGGAACTTTTCCTGGGAACCGGCGCAGGAAAAAATGCATATTCCATAATCGGGCAGGGCCAGATAACCGCCCTTGTATCTTCCCAGCCCGAGGAACGAAGAAATTTTGTGGATGAGGCGGCCGGAATAACCAAGTTCAAGGCAAGGCGTCACCAGGCTGAACTCAAGCTAAAGGCTACATGGGACAACCTGGACCGCATAAACGACATCATCACCGAAGTAAAACGCAGTGTCATCTCCCTTTCGAGACAAGCAAAGAAGGCAGAGCGATATAAAAAAATAAAGGAAGATGTCCGAGAACTCGAACTCAAGCTGGCTGCAGGAACTTTCAAAGAACTTTCAATACAGGTCGAGAATGCCCGTTCCCGGGTCAACCTTCTGGCTTCAATGGAAAAAGATAAAACTTCAGATCTCGAGGATGCGGAAAGGCGCCTTGAAAATTACACGAACGAAGCAGAAAAACACGAGCAGGACCTGACCATGGCCCAGGATGAACTTCTCCGCTTACAGGCCGAACAGGAACGGCTCTTAAGGATAGCCGGCCTTGGAGAACAGGAAATGAGCGCCCTGAATCAGAGAAACATGGAACGGGCCGGGGAGATCGAATCCTTGAAGCAAAGGCGCAAGGAGACGCACAGGGAATATGAAAGACTCAAAGAGACGGTACAGGCATTGTCCCAGCAAGCCGGGCAATTCGAAGACATGCTTGAAGAAAAACAAAAGGCATTGAGGGAAGTGACTCGAAAACAATCGGAATTGGCGGGAACTCTGGATGAGGCCCGCTCAAGGTTGCTCAAAATAGTAAGCACACTCTCTGAAAGCAAGAGCAGAAAGGCCGGCATCGAATCTCAGAGTGCTGCATTGAGGGCCAGGCTCGCAGCCCTGGAGTCCGAGAGAAGGGACATGGACTCCAGGATAGGCGACCTCAAGAGAAATAAAAAACATGCTCAAGAGCGCCTCGACGAAGTGAAGAATCTTCAAAAAGCGCTGAAACAAAGAATAAAGGCACAGGAACAGCTTCTCGAAGAACTTGCAGCAAACAGAATAACAGCCGAAGCACAGGTCATTGCCTTGAGAGAAGAACTGGGAGATAAAAGATCCAGACTCGTATCATTGAAAGAACTTCACAAGAGCTTCGAGGGCTTTGGCCGCGGTGTCAGATCGATCATGAGGGAGAAGAAAAAGCTCTTTGGCAACAGCCAGGGCTCGAGCCAGGAACAAGATGACGTTGAAGCGGGTAAAAAAATATACGGAGTCGTTGCAGACCTGTTCGACACGCCCCCGAGGTACGAGGCCAGCGTGGCTGCCGTGCTTGGAGAAAGGCTTCAGAACGTCATAGTTGAAAGCCATAAAGAAGGGGTGGCAGCAATAGAATTTCTGAAAAAGGAAGCAAAGGGAAGGTGCTCATTCATTCCACTGGGAGTGAGAGATCCTGTGGACAGCCCATTTCCGCCAATGGGCGGGCATGGCATTGTAGGCCGCCTTATCGACCTTGTTTCCTGGCAAAAACCTTACGAGAAAATAGCCAGATACCTGTTAGGCGACGTGGTGGTGGTCGACAGCCTCAAGAATGCACTATCGCTATGGAACGCCAATGGTTTCAGGAAGACCATAGTATCCCTTGATGGAGATGTAGTCGATCCCCTTGGTGCTGTCACCGGCGGCAGCGAAGACAGTCCGGGGAAGTCCATTCTCAGAAACAAGAGACTGATACGCGAACTTGAAAAGGAAGTGTCGAAACTCGATCAGCAATACAATCTCGCCAAGGAACAAAAAGAGCAATTGCACCAGAGGACATCCATTTTGGGCCGTCAGCTCGAAGAAATGCAAAAGACTTATCATGACAGGGAACTGGACCTGGTTTCAAAGGAACGGGACCTGTCCATCATTACCGATGACCTAAGCCGGACCAAGGCCAGGAAAGATGAACTGGATATCGGTTCAATCCAGGTAAGGGAAGAGCTGGCGCGACTGGCACAAGAGTTTGACGGCCTGGTCGCAATGATACACGAAGCAGAGGCGAACAAGCAGGTCCAGGAAAAAACAATTAAAGAAAATCATGGCCTTGCGGCAGGCTTGAAGATAAAGTTCGATGAAGTACAGGAGGCCCTCACATCGCTCAAGGTGAGATCGGCCGCGGTTATGGAAAAAAGGGAATCGGTAGTCAAGAATATCGACCGGCTGGATCGCGAGTTCACAGCTATCGAGGAGAAACAGGAGAACTTGAGGCACGAGGTTGGAATAGCCAACCAAAAGAGCCTGGAACTGAAAAATGATATCATTCGCGCTCGGGAAGAAGAAAAGAAAATAGGCGCGGCGATATCGGACGCGAGAAATAAAATCAATTCATTGAAATCCATACGCGGGGAATCCGCAGCTCTGCGAAACACATTGGAAAACACTATCAAGGAGGCAAGGCTTCAAAGGGACAAGATCAACCTCGAACTCGGCGAGGAAAGGGTAAAGGCCGCCGAGCTGGAGGAGAGAATAAGAAATCTCGGCGAAAGGGTGAATGAACGTTACCAACTCTCACTGAAAGACGTGGAGGACAAATACGGGCAGGCAGACCCTCCCGGGGCAGACGCCCGTGACACCTTGCTCGTTCTCCGCCAGAAATTGGAGGCCATGGGAGAAGTCAATCTCACTGCCATAGACGAGTACAAGGAAGTCAGGGAGAGATATGATTTCTTGTCAGGCCAGCGAAATGACCTTGAAAAAACAATAGCCTCCCTGAAGCAAGCAATACAAAAAATGAACCGCGAGGCAAGAGAACGTTTCAGGACTACCTTTGCACAGCTCGATGAGCAGTTTAGAAAGGTGTTTCCACGTCTGTTCAACGGAGGCAGGGCCAAGCTGATCCTGACTGGAAGCGAGGATGTGCTCGAAGCCGGCGTGGAAATCGTTGCACAACCTCCCGGCAAGAAATTGCAGTCCGTCACAATTCTATCCGGTGGAGAGAAGGCATTGACGGCAATTGCATTGTTGTTCGCTCTCTTTCAGGTGAAGCCGCCTCCGTTCTGTATTCTGGATGAGGTTGATGCTCCGCTGGACGATGCAAACGTTGACAGGTACCTGGCTCTCATAAAAGAGCTGTCCCAAAAAACACAGTTCATCCTGATTACGCATAACAAGATGAGCATGGAACTAGCAAATCGCTTGTACGGGGTAACCATGTCGGAACCCGGCGTATCACAGATTGTCTCGGTGGAACTCCGGCCTGGTGGAGAGCCTGAACTCCGGGAAGTTGGGTAAAGCCGCCTCCCAAAGCGCATACTTCCGGATCTCGAAGCAATTGGAACACGGAGTTGTATATCGAGTTGGAAGCAGGTTCGGGGTTGCATATTCCCTTGTGGATCTTTGTTTTATATTCGTGCAATACTGTTTCCTGCTTTACAATGCCCGCGGCAACGGCGGGTTGTGGAGGCGTAAATGCATACAAGAATGCATGTACACAAAAGAAGCACTTCCCCGGCGAATTCAATCATTCCTTCCATAATTTCTTCAATCACCACCGCCATCCTTTTCATCTTCATTAGTGGATGCGGTTCCTTGGAGTATTCCAGGCCCGGTAATGTGCCTGGTGGAAACGTGACTGTTCACCTGCGCTGGATGGACCAAGATACGTTCGGCCCCAAGCTTTCACTCGTTCCTGTCTATTACAGGTTAAGACTGGTTGTGGACTATCCCGAGAATCACCAAAAGGAGGCTTCCGCCCGAATGGACCTGGTGGACGTCGACGCTCCCCCGGGGGACAGCCTGAGTACGGATGTTGAAGCCGGACTTGCGAGGATCTTTCACGTCGCATCATACGAAACAGGCAGCTTGCTCCCTTCGTACATGGGAACGGCTGTAAGTGACATTACGGGCGACAAAGACGAGGTTACTATATCCATGGAACCGTTTCCAAACGGCGTTGCAACAAAGCCAATCGTATCACTCGGGGGTAATATAAAAACTCTGGCAGGCAACCTTGTAAGCCTGACAGTCAAGGCCGCAGACCTGGACCTTTCCACCATGTCCATGAAATGGAAGGTTGAAAGGGATTCGGAGCTGTTAAAAGATCTGGCTACGCTGAACCGGGGCAAGCTTGAATTCAATCCGCCGGGGCCTGGAACATACGTTGTCGAGCTCGCGGCCCAGGCTCAGGGCGAAGAAAGCGAGCCTGCGTTCTCCGTGGTCGAGGCCTTGGATTGCAACCAGGCCGGTCAAGACCTGGAGTGCGACCAGGGCCTTACGTGCAACAATGAAGGCATGTGCAAGTAGGAGGTTAAACATCATGAAGCCCGGAACCGACAGGCATCAAGTTTTATCAAGAGGCCTCCTTGCATATTCATGCCTGCTTCTTGCTTTGGTAGCCGATCCCCTTTTCCCAAACGATGCCAACGCAACCAGCGTACTCATCAAGGTTCCCGGCACAAGGGCCAATCCGGTACCACCGGCAGGCGCGGCAGAGTTCCTCTTCTACGGCGGGGATGGAGGCCTTTTACACCTCAACCAGATTCACAACAGGCTTTTCTACAAGGATGTCTTAAAAAAGAAGCCCGTTACGAGGCCAGGCACAGGCAACAAGGTCAAGGCTGAATCCCGTAAAAGGGACAATGCCGTCCCGGACGGTAAAACCAGTAAAAGCTCGGGCCAACAGGTCGAAAAAGGATCGAAAGAAAAAGCCGGGGTAAAAGCAAACAAAGACGACAAGGCTAAAAAAGAGCACAATAAAGCCGAATCATCCTGGAAGAATCTCGATGTATCTCTCGATGGAAATTATTCCAATCATTATGGCCTGTTGCTGCTGTCCGGCATATACAGGTACAATCCAAACATCGCCGTTGAGCTGAACATCCCACTGCTTACGACCAGCCAAACCCTGGATTCAGGCTCCAGTGCCCGGGCATATGGAATCGGAGATGTTTCAGCCGGCCTGTCATACAGGTTCAAACTATCCGGACTCAACCTGCTCGCCGGAGGCCTGGTGAGTTTTCCATCAGGGGATGACTCGCGGGTCGTTCAGGGCAGCTTTACGCCAACCGGAAACGGAACTTATGGATTTATCATATACCTGGCCGGAGCAGGCATGCTCGACTGGGGCAGGATACATGGTTTCCTGGCTTACAGGGGCATGGGATCGGCAAGCATAGAGCAGCCTGGCGGAGTGAAAGTCAGCCAATCTTCGGGCGGCCAATTCGCCGCAAGCCTGGCCTTGGATTCAGACAGGCTGCTCAAGGGTATCAGACTTGGGGCCAGGTTGACTGCTTCTTACAGCCTTGAAGGCACCACAAAGATTGATTATCCGGGCAGCCCGGGTGTGGAGATTTCTTCAAGGGACGGACTGTTTATGCTGGATGCTTGGCTTTTCGCCGAATATGAATATTCGCGAAACCTTTCTTTTACTGTTTCGGCAAGCGCGCCGCTTGCAACCAAGTGGACCGGCAATGTCAACCCGGTTCATTACAGGGACTACTTCTTCGGAGTAGGGCTCAAATATAACATGTAAAAAAAAACAGGAGAGTTTCACGAGATGGAGCAAAGCGGAGATCTTGTAACCACTATTGTCGTCGTAAGCCTGCTTGCTGCGGTTGCACTGCTTTTCATTCTGGCCCTGGTGAAATTCATGCACCGGAAAAGGGCGGCAAGACTTGAGGCGGAACAAGAGCCTGAGGAAGAAGCCGTAGTTTCACGGGGAGCTACTACCGTTGCCAAGAGGTCGGCGAAATCGGTCGCCCCGGTCGAAAAGCCGAAACTTGCCGGGGAAGAGGAAGAAGAGCCGGCCTTGAAGAAGGATGGGGCAAGAGCTTTTAAAAAGCCCTTAAAGCCCTTAAGCGATGGATTGTTGAAGACAAGGGAGAATTTCATCGGCAAGCTGAGCAAGGCAATCTTCGGCAGGCAGGTTATAGAACCTGATGTGCTTGAAGAACTCGAAGAGGTCTTGTTCACCGCCGATATAGGTGTAAAGACGGCACAGGCACTGCTGGACAGGGTCCAGGACAAGGTTTCGACCAAGAAACTATCCGATCCCAAGCGCCTATTCTCGGAGATCAAGCAAGAGATCGAAAATATCCTGGCGCTACCATCGGAAGACTTCGATATCTCCAGAGGCAATCCCTTTGTGATCATGATGATTGGCGTTAATGGAACAGGAAAGACGACCACCATCGGCAAGTTGGCCAGTCAACTGAAAGAAGCAGGACACAATGTATTAATGGCAGCCGGTGACACCTTCAGGGCCGCGGCGGTCGAACAACTTGCAGTATGGGGGGAGCGTGCCGGCTGTGACGTGATTCGCGGCGCCGAGGGGGCGGATCCGGGTGCTGTTGTTTTCGATGCGATTCAGGCGGCAAAGGCAAGGGATGCCGATATCGTGATAGCCGATACTGCAGGCAGGCTGCATACAAAGGTTCCATTGATGGAAGAATTAAAAAAGATAAAACGTGTTGCCGCCAAGGGAACCACGGGTGCCCCACATGAAATACTCCTGGTCTTGGATGCCACCACTGGCCAGAATGCGATAAACCAGGCGAAAATCTTTTCCGAGGCATTGGATGGCATTACCGGCATTGTACTTACCAAGCTGGACGGAACAGCAAAGGGCGGAGTGATCGTGGGAATCACGGATGAGCTGAAAGTACCGGTCAGGTTCATCGGCATAGGAGAAGGAGTTCAAGACTTGCGCCGATTCAAGCCCAGGGAGTTCGTGCAGGCCTTGTTCAGCGATTTCGGGGAACAGGGTTGACTAAAATATTCCCGGGTATTAAAAGGCAACTGGTGGCAGGGGAAGAAAGCCAGGGGAAGGGCGGAGGCCTGCATACATGTTTACCGGCCACTTCGAAAAGGACAAAACAAGAAAAACCAGGAAAGTCAAAAAGCAGGGAGGCAGGACGGTCATACGTGAGTTAAGGCTCGAAGACTATGAACAGCTCCTGGCCTTGTGGCACAAATCCGGGATAAAACCGAATATAAACGGTAGAGAGAGCCCTGAAGCACTTGAGCGACAATTACAGGCCATGGGCCCCTTCATGCTTGTCGCAGAAAATAGTGGCGACCTAGTCGGCGTGATTCTTGGAAGCCATGACGGATACGAGGGCTTCCTGGACAGGGTGGCGGTTGCCCCTGAATACAGAAAGCGGGGAGTGGCAAGAAGACTGATCATAGAGGCTGAAAGAAGGCTTGAAGATAAGGGCATCAGGAAAACCGTCGTTGTGGTCGAAGCGGATGGCAAAGAATCCATTGGTGTCTTCAAGAAGATGGGTTTCGAAATAAGTGAACATGTAGTGTATATGGTAAAACGCCGGAACCGCTAGGCAATCCGTGGGGGGTACAAGCCTGATTGGGAGCAATTCAGGAAGGCGAACGCCTGGATTCGGCGGGATGCGAAGAAAACTACTTTATCTGCGCCATTAGTTTTTCCGCCTCCTTATGTGTGGCGGAATTTTTTCTGGTTATGGACATGGCTCGTGTACACAGCCTCCTCGCCTTGTCCGTATTTTCATTATCCAGTGCCTGCTTGGCTTTTTCCAACATCCGGTTCGCAGCACTCTCGAGTTTCAACAGGCCTCTTAAGGCGATTATCTCGTCCGGACTTGCATCCAGGGCTTTCTGAAAGTCATCAAATGCATCTTCATACATTTCTTTCGACACTGAATCCTGTGCCTTTTCAATGTATCCCCTGGCCAGGTTTGTGGCAATCTCCCTTGCGAAAAAACTCTTGGGCGATCCCGGGGGCATAATCCTCGTGTCTGCATCGAGGGCGGCTTTCCATTCTTTTTTTGCATCATCGATTCTGCCCTGGAACAATGAACTCTGGCCCGACGTGAATTTGCCGCGTACTACGAGCATGAGCTTACGGGCTATTTCCGCCTTTTGCAGGATCTCACCCTTGACCCTATGACGGGCAATCAGGCGCTCGAGTCTTTTCAAAGCTTCATCGATATCTCCCGCAAAGTATCTCTTGTACGCAGGCCTTAAAATTTTTGGAATGCCTTCAAGAGACAACCTTACTATTCCACGGCCCTTTGGTGATTTGTACGGCTTGAAAAAGATCCTCCTGCTCTTTAGGTGCTTTTCACAATCCTCCACCCAATCCACGGCACGACTGTCATCCGGTTTGATAGCCAGGTACATCACCAAAAAACGGTGGGCCTGCTCGAACCTACCCCTGCGGTATGCACGCCTGCCTTGCTCCAGGTATATTCGACTCAATTGTTCGTCAAGCTCCTTCATCTTGGGTTTGGCCAATGAATAGTAGAAGCTGTCCCTTGGTATCTTGCGAAACGCCTGCCTCGCCTCTTCCTTTCTGCCCAGATCGAACAACATTGCCGCTTCGTTGAAGAGTTTTGCATTTTTACGCTCTTCCTCGAGATGCTTTTTCATGTTGAGTGCGCTCTGGTTCAGCGGCTCCGATGCCAGGACCTTTTGGATCAGTTTTTCCGCCTCGTCGAATTTTCCCTTGGACATATAGTTCTTTACCCCAAGGAGATCCGTTTCCGTTGACTCGAAACTATCCTGCTCTACGACACCGCTGGTTTGGGTATTGCCTCCGGAGCGGACCAGTACGCCAATCAGTACCAACAAGATGATGATTACGCCGACACCGGGCAAAATAATCTTCCAGTGCAGCTTCACCTGTTTCGTAATCTTTGCCACCAGTCTCCTTCTCGTAACTTCCCGGTCGTACATGAAACGCATACGTATTGCACCAAGCTGTATAACGTCACCGTCGCGAAGAGCCACTTCCTCGATTTCCTTGCCGTTTACCTTTGTACCTGTCCTGCTCGCCAAATCCTGGAGAACATACGCGCCCCCTTCCTTGATTATCTGCGCATGCTCCGGCGAAAGAGATGCATGATCCAGTATAATGGCATTCGTTCCGGCCCTGCCCAAGGGAATGGCATCTGCTGTCAGGGGATACTCGGTTCCGCGTTCATTGCCGTTCAGCACCAAAAGCCGGGCGACATTGTCGTACGCCAGATCTCCAAAACCGTCATCCGATTCACCAAGCTCATCATCGGCATTATCTAGAAAAAGGATGAAAGATCCTATCAGGACCTTGGATGTTTCGTCGATCGCCACCGGTTCCTTGATTAATTCACCGTCCACAATGGTTCCGGCTGCACTTCCCAGGTCTTCAACGAAAAGATAGCCTTCCTGATCAAAGAAAAACCGGGTATGCTTACGGGAAACATCCGGCGCATCCAGGATTACATTGCATCCTTCATCCCTTCCCACCAAGAGTTCCTCAAAATCCAAAGGGTACTCGAACAGGTTCCCGACAGCATCTTTAACAAGCAGCCTCAACATTGATCACCTAGGCCCTGAATATGGAGATGTCCAGGGGCACCTTTCTCTTGCGAAGCTCATCATAGAACTTTGGAATAAATCCGGTGGGCTTGAATCTTCCTACAACCTTGCCTTTATCGTCGTACCCGGTCATTTCAAATAAAAATATGTCCTGCAATGTTATTACATCACCTTCCATACCTGTGACTTCGACGATATTGGTGATTTTTCTCGAGCCGTCAGGCATCCTGCTCTGGTGAACGATAATATCTATCGCACTGGCTATCTGCTCCCTGATCGCTCTTACCGGCAAATCCATCCCGGACATGAGGACCATGGTCTCCAGCCTGGAGAGAGCATCCCTGGGTGAATTGGCATGTGCAGTGGTCAATGAACCGTCGTGGCCTGTGTTCATGGCTTGCAACATGTCCAGGGCTTCACCTCCACGGCACTCGCCAACTATGATTCGATCGGGCCTCATGCGAAGGGCGTTCCTAACGAGGTCCCTGATTACTATCGCGCCCTTTCCCTCGATGTTCGGAGGACGTGATTCCAATGAAACGACATGGTCCTGCTTGAGTTGCAGTTCCGCTGCATCTTCAATGGTCACTATCCTTTCGCTTTCATGAATAAATGATGAAAGCAGGTTCAACGTAGTGGTCTTTCCGGAGCCGGTGCCCCCGGAGATTAGAGCATCCTGCCTGTTTTCGACGCAGACCTTTAGGAACTTCACCATGGCGTCATCAAGTGTTCCGAATCGCACCATGTCATCCACGGAAAACATTTCCTTTCTGAATTTGCGGATGGTTATAGCCGGCCCCTTGATGGATAACGGAGGTATTATGGCATTCACCCGGGATCCGTCTTTCAGTCTGGCATCGACCAGGGGTGAGCTCTCATCTATTCTCCTGCCGAGCGGCGCTACAATCCTCTCGATTATTCCATATACCGCCGCATTACTGGAAAATTTTTTGTCAGTAGCTTCGAGCTTGCCATCTCGCTCGACGTAAATCCGGTCCGCTCCATTAACCATTATTTCGGTTACGGTCGAATCGGCCAGGAGTTCCTCCAACGGGCCGAGCCCCAGAGCCTCGTTCAGGACATCCCTCATCAGTTGTTTTTGGCTCAGGCCGGCAGGGATAGCGCCTTTATTGGCCATGGATGCAACAATACTTCTGACAGTCCTGGACGCCTTTTCGCGAAGAGCCTCGTCTCCAAGCTTGGTGACATCGAGTCTCCTCAGGTCCATGGCGTCTATCAGTTTCTCATGAACTGTTCGTAACAGGCTGGAATATGACCCGGCCTCATCTGATCCATGACTCAAAGAACCGGCTGTATCCCCCGCAGGCTTTTGACGGGTCCGTCCCGACAGCCTTCCGGTATTCTTAATCGGTCTCACCGGCTTGACAGGTCCGGCGGCGGGTTTCGAGGGCTTCTTGGCCGGGGGCTTCTTTTTAAGCGGCAGGTCTTCCGGCACAGCCCTTTGGGTAGCCTCGGTTATTTCCCGTTCGTCCTGCTCTTTAGACTCTACCTGTAAAGTATAGTCACCCAATGTAACAATGTCACCGGAATGAACGACCTTGGGCTTGGCGATACGCTTGCCGTTTACCAGCGTGCCGTTTGCGCTGCCGAGATCTGCAATAACCACCCGGCCTTCATGAACTACCAGTTTGGCATGCCTCCTGCTTACACTTCCGGCAGGCAGAACCAGATTGCAATCGCTTGATCTGCCTATAATCACCTGGGTCCTTTCGAACTCCTTGATATTCGCCGTTCCCCCGGGCGCCTGTATCCTGATTCTTAACAAAAAGACCTCCGAGTTCAGTCGAAAACGTCGTATCCCACCTGATCCTTTGCCTTCTTGTACCGGTTCTTCATGTCCTTAATCATCTTCTTTATTCTTTCCGTCTCAGGATTAACCACACGGGGCGTAACGAATATCAGGAGTTCCGACTTTCGCTCCAGGAACGCCCTTGACTTAAAAAGTTCTCCCAGTATCGGAATATTTCCAAGAAACGGGAATTTTTCAACATCCTTTTGCTCAACGTTCGAGAACAAACCTGACAACACGATTGTCTCGCCATGACGCACGGTTACATTGGACTCGGCCTTCCTGGTAATGAAGGCAGGTATGTTCATCACCGCATTCGACCAATCGATATCCGAAACCTCGGTCATCATCTTCATCTGGATATTGCCCTGGCGATCCGCCAATGGCTTCAGTTCCAGTTTTACCCCGTATTCCTTCCATTCCACGGTAGACGTGTTGGCCGTAACCATGGGCACGGGAATTTCACCTCCTGCAGTGAACTTCGCCTCCTCTCCACTTGCACACACCAACTTGGGCTGTGCAAGGACCCTGGCATAACCGTCCTGGAACAACATCTTGATGGATGCATTGGTTCGCGCCAATCCCGTGACAAATCCATACTTGCTGCTCGTATTGACAGGTACTGTGCTGAAATTTCCTGTCTGCCATTGGGGCTCCCAGAAATTCCACTGCAAGTAGGCATTCCCGGTAGCGGTTATTATTCCAGGCCAGTTGAACCCGAATTCGTCGTCGGATTTCCGTTTTATTTCCACGAAGTTTACTTCTATGAGCACCATGCGCTTAATACCGACGCCCAGCAAGTTTTCAACTTTTTCTCCCATGGCCTTGGCTATCATTTCCGCCTTTTTCAGGTCTGACCTGGATTCGACCGATCCCTCGAGAAAGATGGTGGTGCCGACCACGACCGCCCTTGTATCCTTCAACCCGTTCTCCACCAGCCTGGTGTTGAGCTGATCTGCAATAAGCTTCTTCGCATTCGGGTTCAATTTAACAAACGACGTAACCTGGCTGTAAAGCTTGGTGATACTCTCGACTCTCTCGAAATCGTCCGTGGTATAGGCGGTCCCATCAAGTATGACCCGGTCTCCAACCACCCTTACACGGATACCTTCCCTGTCTCCCAGCAGTTTTATGACCTCCCTGACCACTTTTTTCGGGTCCTCGGCGGTTACGTGCACATCGTATGTCAACCGCGTGCCGTCCCGCTTCCAAATGGTCATATTGGTCGACCCCTGTCCTTTGCCCACGAGTAGTATTTGTTTCCTGTTGATTACCCTTACGTCGGCGACACTAGGATCTCCAATAGCCACCTTCCTCAGGTTGTTGACCCTTAGCACTGATTGTTGACCGACAACGAGCCGCACCGTGCTGTGCTGTGCCAAAGAATCAGATGAAGCAAGTGTCGTAATAGCCAACAAGATCCCTGCCAGACAATGTACTTTATGATTCACTTTTCCTCCCTTGCATCAACATGGGACTGTTGAATCCATGATTCTCTTGTTTCCAATTATATTTCTATTTTCAGGCGGGTATCCTGTCAAGGCCGGCGTGAAGTACGGCTTCCTGCTTGCAGCCGCTGTCAATAGTTTTCCAGCGTATCAAGCTACCCGTTCAGTAGTTTGGCTATGCATGCAATCACGTAGTCCTTATCAATGGGTTTCGGCACAAAAGCCTCTGGGGGCGGGATTTGACGTCTCGTATTGATAAAACGTCTGAACACATCGGGATCTCCTCCAAGGCCCGTCACCCCGGTAATTACGACCACCGGTATGGCCGACGTTTCAGGCCTTTCCTTGATCTCACGATAGAATTTTATTCCGGATTTTCCCGGCATCGAGATATCAAGGGTAATGAGATCGGGCTGGAATCGCTTCATGACTTCCAGGCCCTCTTCCCCATTCGAGGCGGCCTCCACCAAGTAACCATTGTCCTCCAGCAATACCTTTATAAAAGTTCTTACATCCGCCTCATCGTCCATAACAAGTATCTTTTTCTTTTCCTTCATTGTTAAACCTCTATTGTAAAGCCCCTATTGCAAAACCCCTATCGCCCTATTGCTCCCAAGCCCTTATGAAGCCGGGCTTGACATCGGTCATTGCATTCACAATCAGTTCGACCAATCCTCCATAATGTATGCCGTTGTTTTCGGTAAGGCCATAATATTCGAGGATGTCCCTGAACTGTCCCTTGCAGTTGGAGCATGGAGCGCATATGTACTTGTACGTTTCAGAGCTGCTGTCTTCACCCTTGAATGCTTCCAGAATCTGTTTCATCTTCATCCTGCCTGAAACCTTCATGCGCCAGTCCACAAAGTTATGCCCTGAATGAATTGCAAAACCGCTGCCTCCGCCGCAACAATAGTTATTGACTCCATGTGGAGTCATCTCCCTGAACCTGGGAGCTATCTTGCGCAATACTTCACGTTGAGGCTCCACTATCCCCATCATGCGGACCATGTTGCACGGATCATGTAAGGTGACGGGAAAGTCGTTACGCGAGGGATCCAGCTTCAGCTTGCCGCTCATCACGATATCCCTTAATAACGGCATGGAGCTTTCCCTGGGTATGTTCAAATCACCCGTCAAGATCCGGTCGGCAATGATTGTCAATGCCTTGTGAGCATGACCGCATTCACCGAACACGATCTTTTTCACGCCAAGCTTCTTTGCCGCCAGGGCGTGCTTGATCACTACCTTGGCAAGCATGGCATCATCATAGAACAGGCCGTAGTTGACCGAATCATACCCCAGGGCCTCGCTGGAAAGCGTCCAGGAGATACCCGCAGCCTGCAGGATCACGGCAAAAGCCGCCGGATTTTCGGGCCAGGATAGAATCTCTCCCGCATTATGGATTAACAGTATATCAGCGCCCTGTACATCCCAGGGAGTCTTGATATCCATTCCGGTAATATCCGATGCATCCTCATCGATGAAGTCCATGTTATCCTTGACCACTTCCGGGTTCATACCTGTAGACGAGCCAACCCTAAGCTGCTGCATGCTGCCCTTTTCATGCAGTTCTTTGGTAGCCCAGCCCAACTCCTGGCTGAACAATTTGCGTATCTCCCTTGCAACAAGACCGTTATCGCAGCCTATAGGACAAGCCTGTGCACATCTCCTGCACAGGTTACAACGATATGACAGTTCGGCCAACCGGGCCACGGTCTTCCAATTCAGGTCTATGTCGCCATGTTGCCAGCGACCGAAAAACCTGCCTCCCGGCTTCAAGTACTTGAAATAGATACGTCGTAGGATCTCGGTCCTATAGGTCGGCCTGTACAGCTCGGCCCGGCCCGAGGCCTGAAAGATGTGGCAAGCCTCACTGCAGGTGTGGCATTTCGTGCAGTGCTCCATGGTCAACTTGAAGGGCTGCAGGAATACCCAGTTATTTTCCTTGGTAAAAAGTTTCTCAAGTCCTTGCAGGAATTGCTTGATATACTTTTTCTCCTCTTCTTTGCTTTTGGGCTTGGGTATGTTCAGCAACAGGGTATTGTCCAAATCAGACTCGTATTTTTCTTTTGCACTGTCTGACAGGGGCTTCCAGGGAGGCTCTGATTTCGCCTTGTCATCAAGAGGTTCCGGCAGAGGCATCAAGTCATCGTTCGTGAGCTCTAAAAGCCTGTCACTATCCTTGGAAAAATCTTCAACCTTCAGGTCTGTGTTTTTATTATCGATCTCTTTCATTTCTCGATTTCCTCCGTGGCCACATCCACCCAGGATTTCTTTCCATCTCCCTTGATATGGGGCGCCGACCAGGATACAGGGTAAGCAAGAGCCGCTTGGATCCTTTTTTCCAATTTGCTTCCCGGAAGGTTCGGCTCGTCGTCCCATCGTATCTTGTCCCATGTAAACCATTTCATGAAGAAGTGTGACATGTGGGTCAAAGGAATATATGCGAGGACCAATAGTGAAAGGATCAGCAAGGCCTTTGACGGACCAGGCATTTCAGGATGAGCGCTCCACGTAAGAAAAGAAACAATATACGCCGACATCGGGCCGAAGCCGCTGCTCGAAAAACCCACAGTGAGCATGAGCACGGAGATACCCACAAATAGCAGGAGATTGAAGTAGGCTGATATTGGAGAATACTTCTTCAGTCCCTTGTCAAAAAGCCTGCGAAAAAACAGCCCGGCCGAGCCGAACAGGCAAAGAATGGCTCCTGCAATGCCGGTGAATTGTACCAGATAGGACAGGAAGACACCCCCATGTTTCACATTGAACACGGATGACAGCGCTGTAATCACCAGCAAGCCGGCAAAGGCCGCAATAATGTATAGTCCGAAGTGAAACGGGAAAGAACTCCACCAAAGCTTTCTGTTGTGATGAAACAAAGCCTTGAGAAACAAGAACTCGGTCAGGAATTCTTTGAGCTTGTTCAACTGGGAGTGCTCCTGTGGCCTGTTTCTCCAGTCCTGGTTCTCCATGTACGAACCTCCATGTTCGAATCCCTTGTCGTGAGCAACCGGGTAAATCTCCCAGCGAAGGTGTACAGGCATCCTCGCTGTCCTAATAAACCTGACCAAGACAGCCGTAATGAATATGACGATACACGACAATGTAAGTACATGAAGCGGCTCGATCATTCACAGACTCCTTTCAACAGTTTCTCGTGACATTTTTGCCAAAGGTCTTTTCCCGGAAAGCGTACATCTCCTTTTCCGACAAGTCGGATATTGTGTACTCGTTGAGCACATCCCACATCCTGGCATTCACCAAGCCCCACATCTTCCTGGAAGAGCAGACATCCTTATAAACACATTTCACTTTCGGGTCCAGGCAATCCAGGAGCCTCGGCTCTTCACCGGCGGCTTCAACGACCTTGGCGACCTTCAGGGATTCCGGCGGCAATGCAAGGTAATAACCGCCTTTCTTCCCAGCCACACTCTTTATTATTCCACTGCTTTTGAGCGGCACCACGAGTTGCTCCAGGTATCTCATGGAGATCCCCTGGTCCTTTGATACCCTCTTGAGCTGGACCGGATTGTCACTGCCGGCATGGTCGCACAAGTATACTACCAGCCTCAAAGAGTACCTGATCCTTGTCGAGAGTTTCAGCATACCGGCCCCATGGCAGCCTGTAGAGACTGAAAAGTTGATATTTTGGTCGGCATTAATTTTATTTTTATTTCTCCATAGTTCCCTTCTATCACCGAGCACTCCTATCGGAATAACCGGAGCTAATATATCCACAGGTTGAAGACATGTCAACAGGTTTGCTGATAAATGTGACTTGCCGTGTTGGCCGTGTGCCCCTATTTGGTTCGGTAAACCGGGCGCGGGATCATTGCAACGATCACCCGGTCGTTCAAATCGGCCCTAACCGGGCACATCCCCTGTTTCAATTCAAATATTCGACACTCAAATAAAATCTAATAATTCCCAATAAATTACATCAGACCAAAGGGGAAACCAAAGACAAAAAGGAAACAGGCTATTCCCTCCTGTTATCCTCGCCGGTCAGGAAAATCCAGAGTGCTACCAGGAAAAGCAGGAGAAAGGCTGCCGACAGGTACCCTGATCCCTTGATAAAGGATGTGAAGTCCTGCAATACATGAAATCCATTTTCCATTTCAGTGTGACTCCTCGAAATCCGGATGATGGCGGATAATTGGGAAGAATTCGGACACGTACCTGAATATCACCAACCCGAGGGTAATCAGGAAGACCACCACAACATACTCCATCCAGGACGGGAAATATCGTTCATTGACAGGAAACTTCCAGTTGTAAGCTACAACGGCAACATTTAGCCTGTTGAAGATGATCCCGAGCACGGTCCACAATGCAGTATACCTGATGAGCGTTGCATTTCTTTCCCTGTAACCAAAGGCATAAACCATGCACGGAAGAAGCACGAAACCAATTACCTCTGTAAGGTACAGTGCGCCCCAACCGGTTGCAAGGTAATGCCATTTGTCACCCAGTGCCAAATCCACGACCTTTAATGCAAAATAAATGAACAACGCCAGGGACCCGGCCTTGCCCAGCCCAATGGTCAGCTTGTCCAGTTTGTCCTTCGACACTTCCATGCGATGGCCGAAAACCCTCTTGCTAATCAAACCAATGAGTATGATCATCGAGATTCCCCCGGCCGCGCTGGAAGTGAAGAAATGTATCGGAATATATGGCGAATACCACAGGGGATGAAGCTTGCCGGGAACGCTTAGAAAGAGGGCGCCCAGGGTGGACTGGTGAAGTAATGAAAGGAACAGTCCAAAGATGGTAAACGCGACGGTTGCCGCTTTAAGGATCTTCCGCCACCGCTTCCAGCCCAACCATTCGAAGCCCACGGGTGTCAGTTCCAGAAACTGGGTCGTATAGTACAAGCCCACGCACAATCCTATCTCGAAAAGGGCCGACGTAGTCCCGGCTTGCACGAAAAAGGGATAATATATTCTCCAGGGCCGTCCAAGATCGAATATTAAAATCAAGATGAACAGGGAATAGCCCAGAAAACCACTCAACACCGCAGGCCTTACCAGGCCATGGTATTCGTCCATGCCGAAAATATAGACTGCAGTCGTCAGGGTGTACCCGCTGGCTGCAAGCGCTACGAAGACCAGCTTGAACCCGGTCCAAAGACCCCAGGCCGTAGTATTGTTCAAGTTCGTGGCATATCCAAGGCCTTTGGCAAACCTCAATAAAACTATTATTCCACCGAACAACAGTATGAGTCCGCTGATGATGTTGAAGGGCGTCAGCAGCTTTATCTTGTGTTCACCCGCGCTTGTCATCAGGAGCCTCCGATCCGTGGGCACCAGAAGGCGCGGCAGGTGGCGCCGCACCCCTGTCATGCACCTTATCCAGGGCCTCTTTCATTTCTATCCCGGCCTTGAGCAATTTTTCTTCCATCTCAATGGACATGGCTTTTTTTGTTTCCTTGAGCTTGCGGCTCAACTCTTCTTTGTGCAGGTTTTCCTTTCTCTTTGTAAATGCATAGAAGCCCGCAAGAAGACCGGGAATCGTCGCGGCTGCAATTGGAGCCAAGGAGAGGAATCCTGTTGTCAGGTTTGGCAAGGGCTCATACATGGGATCCTTCGGAAGATCCAAGTCCTCGGGCGGTAAGCCTGCAATGGTGAGCCAGCTCGTGCCTCCATACTCATTTTCTCCAAATATATGGTGTACGTACTTGCCAGGGTTCTTTCGTATCCTGTCACGGGCCAATTCCAGCAAATCTTTCCTCTTGCCGTATTGAATGGCACCGGTCGGACAAGCTTCACTGCAGGCAGGCTTCAATCCCTTCTTGATCCTTGGATAGCACATGGTGCAACGCGCCACCTTGGGAGTGAAAGGGTCACTGAATTCGTAAGATATTGCGTAATAAGGGCAGGCAAACACGCAATACCTGCAGCCTACACAAACGTCCGGATTATACAGGACCGGACCTTCGGGCGTCTTGGTAAAGGCACTTACGAAACACACGGATGCGCAGGTAGGCTCCTGGCAGTGCATGCACTGGTGTTTTCTGAAAACAGGAGGCTTGTTGCCTTCGGCTTTTTTATACCTGTTTACAACGGTATATTGCTTGTCGCTCACCTTTCTCTTGTGGTCGAAAACAGATTTGTCACCAATGGGTGGTTCGACCGGGGGCAGATCGTTCACCTCGTTACATGCCTTCTCGCATTGCCTGCACCCAATACACAATGTCGAGTCATACAGCAGCCCCGTGGTGTCTTCGTAACCCTTGAACCTCCGGACACTGTTGGCCTTGGCCGTTCCTGCGGCAGCAAGGCTCCCTATTGCAACCCCTTTTATGAAATCTCTTCTGGAGACGCCCATTTGCTCACCTGCTTTTCCCTATTTTCCCGGCATGGCAGTCTTCACACTTTGTGGTCAGGTTCATTGCCTGATGGCATCCAATACACTGGCGGTGATAGGCAGCCATCAACCCGGGCTTGTCAATCGTTGCAGAGCCTTGCTTTTGATGGCATGCCTCGCATCTTGGCGGCTTATCTCCCACTGGACTCCTATGGTGACAGGCAGAACAATAAAGATTGGCAGAAGCATGAAATGCCGCTGCTTCGCCGTTCATTGCATAAGATTCGAGTTTTTTCATTATCCTGGCATGAGGGAACACAGCAGGTTCGAATTTGTCGCTTAATGTGCCGATTTTTATTTCCCCTGGAATTTCATATTGTCTACCCTGCCGGGAGACAGATACCTGGTCTATTGCAACTTCACTGTTGTGGCAATAAGCACAGGTATGCTCGGACCGCCTGTTTTTAACCAGAGCATGGCAGCCGGCACACCGGGGATTGCTTGATGCTGTCTTGGTGTGGCAGCCGATGCAGGACCTGTCGGATCCTTCATGGTGGAAAATATATCCGGGCAGGAGCCATGCTCCCTTGTTGCTGCCCTCAAACGGATGGCACTTGCGACACGATTTTTCCTCTTCCCTGTGGCACTTGGTGCAAAAACCCGCCCGCTTCTCGTGAGCCTTGTGATCGAACACCACCGGAGACAATGAAGACTGGTCGAATTTCAACAGCACCAAGTCCTTTTGACCAGCCATGAGCCGTGGTGGGTTGTTCATTTTTCTTATCGATTCAAAACGTTCACTTTTGTGACAACCCTCGCAATCAGTGGGCCCGGCGCTCCCCCCCTGCTCTTTTCTCAACAGATGGCATTTTACACACAGCCCATGGGCTGCATCCTTTGTGTTCAACCCGCCCGTAGGCATTTTTTCCTTGTGGCACGCCGAGCAAACAGCTTCCTTGCCCTTTACGTACTTGATGCCGCCATGTCCGTCAGGGGAATGGTGGCACAAGCCGCAGCTCTCATCGCCCAATACGCCGACATGTCTTTGGTGTAGTGAAAAATCGAACCCGGGATGAATCCAGCCCACGGGCATAGCTGCCTGTTTTTCCAACCTGTCCGGAATGAAATGACACCTGCCGCAGGAGGTTTCAGGACCGCTTTTTCGGCCTTCCCGCCTCTTTGCGACGTGACATGAAATACATACATTGTGGTAAGATTCCTTGAGCTGATCCGGTTCGCCTGCATTCGGGGTGCCCTTCAGCCCGGGCACCCATTTTCCTTCCCCGGCCTTTTCGTGGCACTTGTCGCAGCTTTGATTTCCCAACACCCTGACATGCATTTCATGGGGAAACCCGACTGCAGGGCGTTCACTTTCCGCTCGTGGCAGGGCGCGGATTACAACCGAATAGGGATAGGCGTTTTCTTCGCCGTAATCCCCCTTTTCACCACACGACAAGGACGGGGCGACAAGGCAGGTCGAACCCAGAATCACGGGCAAGAATCTGTAAATTATTGTGCCAGTCGACTTCATGACCTATTTCACCTTTTCGTACCTGTCTCGATAAGGTTCCTGTACCACGGTTCTCCTTGTCTGGTTTCGCCATTCCCTTGCCGGCCGGACTTTTGTTATGAGTTCCAACCTGTTCTGTCCCTTGAGCCGCTTAAATATCTCGTACCATGCACAGGGAATGTTGGGGTCGACTTCGCAGGTGCCGTCACTTCTGGTTCCTCCGCACGGCCCGTTGAACAGACTCTTTGCACATCTCGTCACCGGACAGATGCCGCCGGTCTCCCCGAGCACACAATCACCGCAAGTTCTGCAGCTCTCTTCGTACCAGCCTACATCCTTGTCCACACCCACGAACGTAGTGTTCAATGCAGGTAATATCGGCACATAAGGGTACCTGTCGGCCACGAACTGTACGCCTGCGCCGCAAGCCATGGATAATACGGCGTCATAATCTTTCACCATGTGATCCATTTCTACGAAAAAGTTGGCATTGCATTGGCGCTCTATGGTGTACTCAAAAATATCTTTCTTCTTTCCCGACTCGGCCAGTTTGGATCGAATTTCACCACTTAATTCCATGACCTCCCGCTGTCCTCCTGCAAGGCATATGGAGGTACACCCGCCGCATCCGATGGCCAGGATCCTGTCGAATCCGTCGATCAGTCCCAGTATTTCTTCCAGGGGCTTTCTTTCCGCTATTATCATGCCGATTCACCTCCACCGGCCCTAGAGCCAGCTCTCCATGTTTCCAGCCTCGTCAAAGCCAGGGAAGACTCCCTGGGATCTGCATACGCTCCTTGCAAGGGAAATCATGGCCGGTATGTCCACTCCTACAGGGCAGTAACATCTCTGGCACAGCACACAACTCTTCCAAACTATTTCTTTCATGTCTTCAAGCAGTTCCATGCGAATTTTGCCCTTTTTCCTGTACATCTTGCCCAGGGAATTTATCACCTTGTATGAAGGCATGTACTTTGGATCCCTGTTATTGGACATGTAAAGAAAACAACTTTCCGCGCACAAGGAGCAATGCACGCAGTGAGACAGGTACATCTTCATCCTGGTCTCTTGTCTCTCCAGGATTCGGTTGATCCGGTTTTGATCAACAGTATTCTTCTGTTCAGCTCCCATCCTACCTGCTCCTTGCAACTACTTTACCCGCGCCGGTGTTCCATCTCCTTGACCCTTTCCTGAAAGAGTACTCGCCCGGGATCAAGACCCTGTACAAGACAAAGAACAGGGCATGCCCCAACCTCGTAAAGGGAATCAAGACGAGCATGAGTTCACCCATGAGCATGTGGGCCGTCAATACCTTGTTGTAGTCGAACACCTTGTGATAGGCCATTACCCCTGTTATGAAAGGAGCCGCTGTAATAATCAATATAAGGTAGTCGTAAACACCGGAAATGATGCGAACCCTTTTTATAAAAAGTCTTCTGAAAAGGAATATGCCCAGAACGGACAGCACGATGATTGCCAGGGCATCCGAAAGCCAATCCGGAAAAGAGGGCAATCCAAAACCAAGGGAAATCCTGAAAAGCTCGTTGTGCGCCAACAAGAAAATCGGGACAAGGAACAATAACACGTGAAAAATAAGCGTTGCAACAGACATGAGGGGATGCAAATGGAACACGGACCGCCTGTATCTTTTTACAAGTTTATCCCATTCATATCCCAGTCTTTCCTGTATCTTTTCAGGAGCCTTGGGCTTGGCGGGAAGAACAGGTGTTGCCGCATCGTTCTTGGATGTCATCTTGAAGAAACGAACGGTTTGTACAACGAGCCCGATGAAAAAAACAGCGAACGCCACCCAGACAAAGGGACCACCTGCTAGCTGGTGCAGATTCAATCTTCTTCCTCCTCGCTCTCTTCACTTGTATCTCCACCTGCATCGGATTTGATGTTCGGTCTCGGCAAAAGTCCTGCCTGCTCCACTATTTGGGGCACCTTGTGTTCCCACTCTATGGCCATGAGATGGACACCTGCCACACCCTTCATCTCCTTGAATTCCTGAATCTGCTCGCAGGCGATCTTGATTCCCTCGGCAGCCCTTTTCTTCTTTTCCACTCCCTTGAGCCGTTTTATCAGGTGGTCCGGAACATCCATTCCCGGAACCTTGTTCTTCATGTACTTGGCCATGGGAAGGCTCTTGAACGGGGTCACGCCGGCCATGATGTAAACCTTGTCGGTCAGTCCCATGTCTTCGGCCATCTTTATCCACTGCCTGAACCGGTCCATGTTGTAGATGCACTGGGTCTGTATGAAGTCGGCTCCTGCGGCAACCTTTTTCGCCAACCTGTGCACCCGCCATTCAAACGGTTCACCGAACGGGTTGGCTGCTGCGCCGATGAACATTTTCGGAGGACCGTCTATTTCATCTCCTCCAAGAAAACGGCCTTCGTCCCTCATGGTCTTTACCATCGAGATGAGCTGTATCGAATCAATGTCGAAAACACCCTTGGTGTTTGGGTGATCTCCAAAGCTCTGGTGATCGCCGGACAGGCACAACATGTTCTTGATTCCATGGGCATATGCGCCAAGTATGTCCGCCTGCATGGCCAGCCTGTTCCTGTCTCTGCATACCATTTGAAAATTGGGCTCCAGCCCCTCTTGAACTACCAGGATCGACGTGGCCCAACTGGACATTCTGACCACAGCCGTCTGGTTGTCCGTAATGTTTACGGCATCGACCATGCCCTTCAGAAAGGCAGCCTTCTTCTTTACAACCTGCACATCGGTCCCTCGCGGGGGACCCAATTCTCCGGTTATTGCAAAGTGCCCTGACTTGAGCACGGCCTCGAGGTTGCTACCTGATTTCATCAGCGATTTCTCTCCATGACCGGCTGGTTGATTGAAATGGTTGGCCCAGAAACAGCTTGTATCATACTTGCAACACCCACTGGTTTCCGTCCGGCTAAAAAAAACTCTCCGGGAAATTACTTCTTTTGTCATGCCTGCGTCAAGTGTGATAAAAATGCTTCGGATATGCACCGTAATTGCCGCAGTATTGCGACGGCCGACAGGTATGGATATCAAAGTAATGGAAAAAAGAATCTCCATTCAGGTATAATCCGTTCCTGTGAAAACTTGAAACGAAATAAGGAAAGAAAAAAATGGCTGGTTTGATATTCTTCGGCTCTCCGGACTTTGCAGTGCCGTGCCTGCAAGCCCTGGTACAGGCCGGAGAAAATATCCTAGCAGTAGTGACACAGCCGGATCGTCCTGCAGGCAGGGGCCGAAAACTGAAACCTCCTCCTGTAAAAACTTTCGCCCTGGAAAAAAAGATCCGGGTCATCCAACCCGAACGAGTCCGGATCCCCGGCTTCATCGAAGAAGTCAGGGCTTTTTCAGCCGACTTGTTCGTTGTGGTTGCCTTCGGTCAGATATTGACTGAAAAACTGCTGAATGTTCCAAGACTTGGCTGCATCAACGTGCATGCCTCGCTACTGCCCAAGCTACGAGGCGCGGCCCCGATTCAGTGGGCGATTCTGGAGGGAATGGAGACCACCGGTCTTACAATACAAAAAATGGTGAGGAAGCTGGATGCAGGAGACATCCTTGTACAGGAGAAAATTCCCATAGGCCCTGATGAAACAGCAGGAAAGTTGCATGACAGGCTGGCAATGTTGGGCGCAAAGATTCTGCCGGATGCTTTGAAAAGGATCAGGTCGGGTTCTATTACCCCAATACCGCAAGATCATACAAAAGCCACTTTCGCCAGGATGCTCAACAAGAAAGACGGTCTGATTGAATGGTCAAGGAGCGCGCAACAGTTACACAACTTGGTCAGGGGCTTGAATCCACGGCCGTCTGCATTTACGTTCGTACAGGGCAAGAGATTGATCATCCACAAGACCGCGCTTATTGAAACCGGCAACAGCATAGCCGAACCCGGAACCATCTTAAGCACGGGACCGGATGGTATAATTGTGGCAACAGGCCGGGGGCTGATATCATTGGTCGAGTTGCAGCCGGGGGGCGGTAAAAAAATGAACTTTAAAACATTCCTGGCAGGCCGTGAAATCCGGGCGGGCCAATTTTTCGGTGACTCCGTTTAGATGCGGCCTTGACAACAGATGCGGCCTTGACAACCTAGGCCCTGTTGTAGTCAAAATCCGTAATTCGGCGCGCATCCGTGTTCCTGCGCGTAAAAACACTCTTCGGATCTTCGGAGGTAAGCTGAAGATGTACAGACCTGTAGACAAGTTTCCTGACTTCCCGGAAATGGAAAAGAGGATCCTCGAACTGTGGGAGGATACCCGCGCCTTTGACAAGTTGAAGAAAAGGAACAAGGGCAAATCCAGGTTCAGTTTTCTTGACGGGCCCATTACGGCAAACAATCCGATGGGCGTACACCATGCATGGGGAAGGTCCCTCAAGGACATGTACCAGCGTTTTCATGCAATGTGCGGAAAAGAATTGCGATACCAAAACGGATTCGACTGCCAGGGGCTCTGGGTGGAAGTGGAGGTGGAAAAAGAACACGAATTCAAGACCAAGCATGACATAGAGGAATACGGAATCGATAAATTCGTAGATGATTGCAAGGCCAGGGTGAAACGTTTCTCCAGGATACAGACGGATCAATCGATAAGACTCGGATATTGGATGGACTGGAACAACTCTTACTACACTATGTCCGAGGAGAACAATTATACGATCTGGAACTTCCTCAAGCGCTGCCACAACCGTAACCTCGTAAAGAGAGGCTTTGATGCAATGCCTTGGTGTCCAAGGTGCGGGGTCGGATTATCTGAAATGGAGATGCACGAAGGCTATAAATGGGTGGAACACAAGTCGGTATTCCTGCGATTCCCGTTGAAAGGACGGCAAAACGAGTCTCTCCTTGTATGGACGACCACTCCCTGGACCCTTACTTCCAATGTCGCAGCCGCGGTAAACCCGGACATGAATTACTACAAGATAAAACTCGGCGACCGGATATTGTACGCCGGCGCCGACAACTGGGAATCAAAGAGGTCGGTGGAGGTCGAGAGAACCAGGTCTGCGGGAAAGCGAAAAGAAGAAGTCAAATTGAGGAGCCTGGCCCAGCATGTGGGGGGTGATGCACAAGTCGTAGGGACACTAAAAGGAAGAGAACTCCTGGGCTGGGAATACGAAGGTCCTTTCGACGATCTCGAGGCCCAGGGACAACCCGGGGGTTATCCTCACCGCAACCAGGACCTGGCCGGTCTTACAGGTACAAGCTGCCACAAGGTAATACCATGGAGTGATGTAACGGGCCGGGAAGGAAGCGGTATCGTTCACATTGCACCGGGATGCGGCAAGGAAGACTACATGTTGTCCCCGGAGCACGACCTCGTGGCCATCTCTCCCCTGGATGAATCCGGAAGATTTCTGCCGGCATTTGGAAAGTTTGCCGGCATCTACGCCCATGACGCGACAGATGAAATCATAAGGGATCTAAAAGAAAAGCAGATCCTCGTATCAACGGAAAAATATCCTCACAGGTACGCCCATTGCTGGAGATGCGGAACGCCAATCCTGTACCGCTTGGTGGATGAGTGGTTCATCGACATGAGTTGGCGGGATGAAATTGCGAAAACCGTGCCGCAAATTCGCTGGATCCCGGAATACGGCCGGCAACGCGAGTTGGACTGGCTCGAGAACATGGGAAACTGGATGATCTCCAAGAAAAGGTACTGGGGCCTGGCATTACCGATATGGGTTTGCGACTCGCATTCATCAACAGATCCTGAAAAACGATGCGATTGGTTCACCGTGATAGGAGGCAAGGAAGAGCTGAAGGAAAAGGCAATTTCAGGTTTTGACGAATTCGACGGTCATTCCCCTCACAGGCCGTGGATAGACAATGTAAAAATCAAGTGTGAGCGCTGCGGGGGGACGGCATCCAGGATCACGGATGTCGGCAACCCATGGCTGGATGCAGGTATAGTCCCGTACTCAACGATGGGCTGGAACTCCAACCGTGAGGAATGGCGCAAGTGGTTTCCAGCCGACCTGGTCCTTGAATGTTTCCCGGGACAATTCAGGAACTGGTTCTATGCTCTTCTTGCAATGAACACAATGATGCAGGACGAAAAATGGGCGGATAGGACGGCAGGTGACTCGCTGGTATTGCCTCCTTTCAAAACCCTGCTGGGACATGCACTGGTGTTCGACGAACAGGGACGGGAGATGCACAAGTCGTTGGGCAATGCCATCGAATTCAACAAGGCTGCAGAGGTCATTGGAGCCGAGGTAATGAGGTACATCTTTGCATCCCAAAACCCAACGACAAACCTGCGTTTTCCGGACATAAGAGAAAACCGGAAGAAAAACGTGGTCCACCAGGACCAGGAGGTCAAGAGGATCCTGCTTACACTGTGGAATTGCTATAGTTTCTACATAACATACGCCGAGGTGGATAAACTAGGGCCAAAGGATATAAAAGGAATTCCACTGGATGAAAGAAGCGACCTGGACAAGTGGATAATTTCCAAGCTACAGGGCCTGATAAAGTATGCAAGGGAAAGTTTCGAAGAATACAGGATTCACTTGTTCATGGAAGCCTTCGAGCGCTTTCTCGAGGATCTCTCCAATTGGTACCTGCGCAGGTCCAGGCGACGTTTTTGGAAGAGTGAGAACGACACGGACAAGCTCTCGGCGTTCGCCACGCTGTATGAAGTCCTGGAAGGTTTGATCAGGATAATGGCGCCCATCATGCCCTTTTTGACCGAGGAAATCTACCAGAACATGGTCAAGTCCGTATCTGAAGATGCGCCGGTGAGCGTACACTTGCTGCCTTACCCGGAATACGACCAGGCCAAGGTGGACCCGGACCTGGAAAAAAAGGTGGAGATAGTCATCAAGTATAAAAACATCGGCCTGGGGCTTCGTAACAAGGCCAATATTAAAGTACGCCAGCCCTTGGCCAGGCTCCTTGTCAAGCCGGAGTCGAAAGAGGAGGAAGAAATACTTAATATCGACTGGGTCCGGGAACAACTCCTGGAAGAGGTCAATGTGAAAACTCTAGAGATCCTCGACAAGATTCCCTCTACGATCAGGCAAAAGGTCAGCCCCAACTTCAAGGTCATGGGCCCCAAGCTGGGCGGAAAACTAAGGGCAGTCCAAAAAGCCCTGGAAACCGCCAATCCCGATAAAATGGAGCAGGACCTGAAATCCAGGGGCTCTGTATCCCTTTCCCTGAATGACAACAGCAATGTGGAACTCGTTTCAGAGGACCTGGTCTTTGAGTCAACCGGTCCCGAAGACCTTGCTTTCGTAAGGGAGAACGAAATATTTGCAGCACTTGACATTGAACTCTCCAGGGAGTTGAAGCAAGAGGGCATTGCCAGGGATTTCGTTCGTGGCGTGCAGAATGAGCGAAAGCGCCTGGACCTTGACGTGGCCGACCGGATTCACCTGTACTTTGACGGCCCTGAAGAGTTCTCCCTTGCCGTACAGTCTTTCACAGACTATATCAGCAGGGAGACCCTTGCATTGAAAGTGGAACCGGACAATACGCTCACAGCGAACGAAAACGCGGCCATGATGAAAATTGCAAACATGGCTGTTAGAATCAAAATCGCCCGGGCAAAGACCGAAGGTCGCTGACAAGAAATACGGGAGACATGGTGAAAAAGAAAATCATTATAATAACAGCCATCACTTCATTGGTATTGTTCCTGGACCTCTGGACAAAGCACCTGGCTGTGGAAAACCTCTGCAGACCAATGGGTGAATACACGGGCGCGGCATCATGCATGTCTCCCATGCGGGTGGTTCACGTGATACACGGGTTCTTCTCACTTAGGTACGTGGAGAACAAGGGCGCGGCATGGGGAATGGGGAGAAACCTTTCTCCGGGCTTAAGAGGCGCCCTTTTTGTTGGAGTGTCGGGCCTGGCGGTCATCCTCTTGTTCTACTTCATGTTCAAGGCACGAAGAGAACAGGTTCTCTTGCTCGCCGCCCTTTCTTTCGTGCTGGGAGGCGCGCTGGGCAACCTCTCCGACAGGATCAGGTACGGATATGTCGTGGACTTCGTGGAATGGTACATAGGCAACTACAGGGGCCGATGGCACTGGCCCACCTTCAATGTGGCCGATGCTGCGATTGTAGTGGGAATCGCCCTCCTGGCGATTGAAATGTTCTCTGCATCCAGGCGGGAAGCAATACAAGAATCACAGGCGCAAAAGGAGACCTGACCCGGATGCATCCTGTCCTATTTAGTATCGGCCCGGTAAGCGTCAGCACGTACGGCGTCATGATAGCCATCGGCCTCTTGTTCGCCATCATGCTTTCCAAGAGGGAAGGGACAAGGCAGGGATTCGATTCGAAAGATATTATAGATATGAGTTTCTGGTCTATTCTTTCCGGACTGATAGGCGCACATATACTCTTCGCTATCGTAAATTTCAGAGAGTACTTGGAAGACCCGGTCAGGTTTCTCACCTTTTGGAGGGGCGGGGTGGTCTGGTACGGGGGCCTGGCAGGGGGAATAATCGGCGGCGGCATTTTTCTGAAGATCAGGAAGATGGATTTTTGGAAGGTAGCCGACGTGGTTGCAGCCCCCCTGGCCATAGGTTTGTTTTTCGGCCGCTTCGGCTGCCTTTCAGCGGGTTGCTGCTATGGAAAACCAACGTCATTTCCATTCGGCATCGTTTATCCCGAAATATCACAGCTAGCTCCACCGGGGATTACCCTGCAACCGTCCCCCTTGTACGAATGTCTATTGATGCTAATAATCTTCTTCTATCTGACCATCATAAGGTCCAGGAAAAGGTACAACGGCCAACTCTTTCTTATCCACTTGACCTTGTACTCGATTGGCAGGTTCTTTCTAGAAATGTTGCGGGGTGACGAGTTGCGGGGAAGCATCTTTCATTTGGACCTGATTAAAGGAATACCGGGTTGGGAGATCCTCTCCACGAGTCAGGCAGTGGGCATCGTCCTGCTTGTATTCGCCCTTTCCATCATGTGGATAAAAGACAAAAAGATCTCCGGGCAGCCGGACGCCGGGACTGTTTTCAGGTTGAAGAGAATGCTGTTTGGCGGAGCCTGAAAAAAGAGATCACCCGCAATCCGGTCTCATTGATGTCCCAAGCCTTGCTATCAATTCCTGTACAAGGTTCTCCATGGTTGGGACACTTGGAACCAGGTCACTTTTCAGGCCATGCTGCAAGAGTTCATGAGCCGTGCTCTCACCTACCGCCGCAACCATCATGGTATCGGGCCTGTTCTTTACAACATCAGGCACGGATTCAACAACGAACCGGGCCGCCGGAGGAGAGGGGAAAACCAGGACATCCGCCCTGCCCTGCGCCATTATTTCCCTGACATCCCTGGGGATGGGAACAGGCGACGTATGGTACATGGGGACCGGCACAGGATCAAAACCTGCTTCTTTCAAGTCGCGGAGCAAGCCGGGCCCGGCAGAGGAACTCCTCAAAACCCAGAGCCGGCCGGTTATCGGAACCCGCCCGGCCAGGAGCAGGCGGATTAGTTGCAGCTTTCCAGGCGTGCCCGGGGCAATAACCTTCCAACCTGCAGACTCGGCCTTCAACCCGAAACTACTGCTCGAAAGCAAGAGAGTAGGCCCGGGTTGAGTTCCATTTGCACGTTTCCAAAGATCAAGAAAAATCGACACTGCGACTTCACTGGTTATGAGCAAGTAATCGTCCGGAACGACCCGTTCCATGAATTCCATGATTGCAGGGCTCTCCCTGGCAGGTATGCACCTTGTGACAGGGACTTCGAACACCCTGGCCCCGGATACCCTGAGTCTCCACACCTCCGGGTAATGGTAGGCTTCTGCCCTGAAAAAGATTACGGTCTTGCCCGACATGGGTCTTGGGGCCTGTCTCTTCAGTCTCTCTGCCATGGAGACCACACTACCTACAATCGTTACCGCCGGCGGCCTTATCCCAGCTTCTACTGCAAGCCGGCCGATTTCAATTACAGGTCCTGAAACGCATCGCTGGCCGGGGGTCGTGCCTTCCTGGACAACGATTGCAGGCGTGTTTTCAGGCATACCGTTTTCCACGAGCAATTCCACAATCTCGGCAAGGTGCTTGACTCCCATGTAGAATACCAGGGTCAGACCGCTTGTAGCCAACTGCTTCCATGGTAAATCCCTTGCGCCTCCGGACAAGGAGTGGCCCGTCACAAGCGTCACCCCCCTGCTCAAACCACGGTGTGTAACAGGCACGCCTGCATAAGCTGCTGCGCCCATGCCGGCGCTTACCCCCGGCACCACTTCAAAAGGAACGCCCGCCTCCATGCAGGCCAGGGCCTCTTCCGCCCCACGGCCGAAAACATAGGGATCCCCGCCTTTCAACCTGACGATACGTTCAGGGCCGTTGGGCCTCGTGGCAAGGTCTACGAGCAGTTTGTTTATCTCTTCCTGTGTCATTGCATGTCCGCCGCCGGTCTTGCCCGCATAGAACTTCATTTGGGCCGGACACATCCGTATCATCTCCGGGGCCGCCAGGCTGTCGTACACCAATGCATCACAGCTTGTAAGCAAATCGTATCCCCGCATCGTAATCAGGTCGGGGTCTCCAGGCCCGGCTCCGACCAGGTATACAGTGGCTGAAGTTTTTCTCTGCTCACTCAATTAAGCCTCCCGGGATCTCAGCTTTCCAGCGGGCCTACCGCTTCCTCCACTGCCTGCAATACCTCGAATTCCTTGACCGCCCTGGTCATCCTGTTGTGATCATTGAACAACGGCCTGTCTTCCTCGAGCCTTGGAACATGCTTTCTAACCACATCATATGCAACCCGAACCCCTTTGCCCGGCTTCAGCGGGGCCCTAAAATCGAGGGCCTGTGCTCCTGAAATGAATTCTATAGCAGTTACGCCGCAGGCATTGTCAAGGATTCGCCTGGTCTTCAAAGAAGTGTTCATGCCCATTGAAACGAAATCCTCTTGATCCGCGGCAGCAGGTATGGATTGGTTCGCGGCCGGATGGGATAGTATCCGGTTCTCAACGCAAAGCATACCGGCAGTGTACTGGGAAAGCATGAGACCGGACATCAAGCCCGGCTTTGGAGTCAGGAAGGGGGGAAGTCCCACAGACAGGGCAGGGTTCAGCAATCTGTTCAACCTCCTCTCGGACAGGACCGAAAGCATTGAGAGCCCGATACCGACCATTTCCATGGGCAAAGAAACCGGCGTTCCCTGAAAGTTGGCGCCGGTGAGCACCGTGTCCTCCTCCCATAGAAAGATGGGATTATCTCCAAGGCCGTTCAGTTCAATTTCGATTTGAGATCGGGCATATTTCAATGCATCTCTTGCAGCTCCTGTAACCTGGGGCGTGCTCCTCATGCTGTATGCATCCTGGACCTTCTTGCCCTTTTGCGCGAGTATCTCGCTGCCTTCGGTGAGCTTCAAAATATTCATGGCGCTTGTGACAGATCCTGTAAATCCCCGGTGCTCATGCAACCTGCGATCATATGGTTTCATATTCGCCTTCAGGCATTCAAGGGTCATTGCTGCTGAGATTTCAGTGGTCTTTATCCAACGTTCCGCATCGTAAACGATGAGAGCGGCCAGGGCGGTAAGGACATTCGAGCCGTTTATGGTGGCAAGCCCGTCCCTTGCCTCGAACTCTATCGGTTCAATACCCGCCTTTTTCAGCGCTTCCGCGGCCGGCATTCTCTTGTCCTCATAAAACGCCTCGCCTTCGCCGATCAGGACCAGGGCCATTTGCGCCATGGGAGATAAATCTCCGCATGCCCCGACGGATCCCTTTTCGAACATTACAGGAGTGACCCGCTTATTCAACAATTCAACGAGCTTCCTGGTAACGGCCGGCCTTTGGCCGGAATGACCGTGGCAATGCACGTTTATCCTTCCCGCCATGGCCGCCCGTACGACCTCCTGCGGCAACGGCTCTCCTATCCCTGCTGCATGGGAATATACCAGGTAACGCTGAAAGTTCTGGATCTGCTCGTCGGACAACACCACTTCGGAAAACTCGCCGATACCCGTGTTCACGCCGTACATTATCTCCCTGGAATCGATCTTGCGTTTCAACATCTGCCTGCAACTCTCGATCCTTTCCCAGGCACCGGGATGCACTTCCACCTTTTCCCTGTCTCTTGCAATTGCCTTGACTTTCTCGATTGTCAGTGATTTTCCATCCAGCACGATAGCCATTGTCGACCTCCTTTAATGCGGGGAGTGCCCGGGTTGAAGCGCGATCCACCCGAGCACACACCCTGGGTAGTTCGCTCCCACCCGCCCCACTGCAACCAAGGTCGACCTTGGTTCGTGCAATCCAAGGATTACTAGGGAGTGAAAGGGGTGTCAATGAATTTTCTTATTTCAACCACCATGGAACCGGCCCCTGCCACACATTCAATCAATCTCCCAATGATGATCCAATATCACCAGGCCATGATCTTGCTTGTCCGTCTGCACACTGAAATTGTACAACCTGTCGTGGAAATCATAGGGGAATACGTGATCCTTGTCGTACATGGCAACAGAAACCTGGTATGAACCTCCAAGAAGCGGGAGTGAATCGAATACTATGGAAAAGGAATGTTCTCCTTCAAAGACACGCATTGTAGTATCTTCTGCATCGAACCTGGTGTTTGCGCCGTACACGTACACGTCGTCATTCCTGAAGATTGCAACCCCGAGGCTCGGTGAATCTATCTTTTTGAGAGCATTGAATTTCACCCTGACCTTCATTGCCTCCCCGCTTTTGAAGACCTTTTTTTTCTCCTCATTGGAATCCAGCAGTTCTACGGATATTATTATTGCTTCCTTGCTGCCCTTGCCAAATGCGTTTTTTCTTTCTTCTTCCGAAGCGCGGGAGGTTCCGGCCCCTTCATCCGAACCTGATGCCAGGCCCTTTTCGTGCTGGGCTTCTTCATGCTCCAGCTCCCGCATCTTGTCTATGTATCCATCCACCACTTGCTGTGACGGTCCTTGTGCCCTAATCCTGCCCTGCTCCAGCCATACAGCCTTGTTGCACATATTTGTAACCAGGTGCAGGGAGTGGGATACCAGCACAATTGACCCGCCTTGCACAAGAAACCTTTTGACCCACTCTAAGCACTTCCTCTGAAACCGCTGGTCTCCTACTGCAAGCACCTCGTCCACCAGGAGAATCTCTGAAGAAAGCAAGGCTGACGTTGAAAAGCCGAGCCTGACCTGCATTCCATCAGAAAATGTGCGTATCGGCTGATCAGCGAACTCGTGCAATCCTGAAAAATCGAGGATGGCATCCACTTTCTTTTTTACATCGTTCTCTGAATAACCCTGCATTGCACCGGCAAGGAGAATATTCTCTCTTGCCGTGAAGTCCTGCCTGAAACCACTGGCCAGATCCAGCAATGTGGCTACTTTCCCGTTTACCTGGTAGTCGCCCGAAGTTGCAGAGGTTATTCCAGCCAGGACCTTCAACAGGGTCGTCTTTCCCGCCCCGTTCTCTCCAATGATGCCAAGGGCTTCACCTGCCCCGACCTGGAGACTTACCTTGTCAAGGGCAGGCACGACTTTCTTGTTTGCACTGAAAAAAGAACGGATCAATCCTTTTGGGCCCACAGGCAAGGTGTAATTCTTCACCAGGTCTTTGGCGATTATTCTCAACATGTGCCGAGAAGTACCACAGGCATTCCTCTTTTACAACATTGCGGCTTTCGAATCATTCCCCGCGCTGTTTCCACTCTTCGAACCAATTTTTTGAATGAAAACAACGGGCCGGGTAATCACCCGGCTTGGTCACAGGTTAAATCAAAAATCGAATTTGCTTTTGAACAGCTTATATTCTTTTTTCACTGTGCCCAGGGCTGCACTCTGGCTGTGCTTGATGTCGAAGCTTGTTCCGCTTGTTCCGATTTCTCCCCCAATAGACACGTCGGCACCAACAATGTTTCCCCCTGTCGGGTCACTTATTCCAACACCGACTCTTACTCCTATGGACACCTTGTCGGTATCCAAAGAGAACTGGGCAAATATGGGTCCGCCTATCTTGACGGAAAATTTTCCGTGATCGATTCCCAGGCATCCAAGAGAGTCCAGGCAAGCCTCGCCAACCAGACCGTCGTCGGTCGCCATGGTGAACTTCTTCACAAGTCTTGCAAACTTTGCAGCCTCCTCTTCAAGTTGCTGCTGCATGCGCTTGCGCTGGGCTTCCAGGTCGGCCAGGTGCTGCCCGGTTTTGCACGCAATGTCGATGGCGCCACACTCGGCTTCTGCAGCGTCCTCACCCGCGAAGATGCTACCCTTGGCTGCCGCAACCTCGCCGCTTATACTATTACAGAAGCCGGTTAGCGAGTTGTACACTATACCTGCAGTCCAGGTAACCGCTTGATCGGACATCCCAGGAAATGCACTCATCATCTTGCCGGTAAGTTCCAGTTCTCCCTGTACCAGTGCCGTCAAAGCATCTTGCAGATACACATCCAGAGCCTTTTCGACCGCAGTTACGTGATTATTCTCCAAGTATCCCCACTCGCCGCTACAAAACTCGTGCTGACAATCGCAACACGGTGCACCTGCTGCAGTGCAGCAATCTCCTTCCTCCTGGGCAAGCCTGTCCTTGTTTTTCAACAATGAATCCATGGCATTGTCTACCGCATTATCCAGCGTGTTGGATATAAGCGCATTATGACTCTCATATTCACCCTGCAGGCCGGCGATATCCGACATCAGGTCAGGGGGCAGGTCCATGGGCATCTTCGAGTAAAGATCTCCCATCTTTTTGAGCAACACATTCCCCGCCTCCTCCTGTTGCTCGATAAAATCAGCCACTTCCTGCGTGCTGCCTAGTGCGAGGGCCTTTTCCACATCATTCTGACACATGGCATATAAGCTGCCTTCAAGCCCAACTATTACATCCATCTGCTCACCGCGGTATTTCATCATGGCAGTCCTGGCCATCACACTCGAAGGTTTGATTTCGAGCGCTTCCGCGACCTCCTGCCGTGCCTGTCCAAGCATCCCCCTGCACGCCAGGGCGGCAGCAAGACTAAGACGAAGCAGTTCGTCCTGATCCGTGTCTTTGCTCTTAGCTGTCTTAAGAAGCTGCTCCGCCTCCTTGCAGCCCCCTTGCTCCAGCAATACAACTCCCAGGTGTGACAAGGAATTCGAATCACCCGGCGCCAGCCGGGCAGCATTCGCGGAAAGCCATAAGGATGCAGAACCATTGCCGTTGAGCAAGGCCAAGGTGCCGAACATCCTGTAAAGGTCGGCCTCATCCATTGGTTCCAGGGTTTCGGGATCAGCCGGAGCCGGAAACAATGCGGGTGCAGGCATCGCTGTTTCAGGGTACTGGTAATTGGCTACATACTCTTTCACCTGGTCGAAGGCATCTAGTTGTTCAGAGCCCGAACCCTGCTCAACGTCCTTGATGACTTGGTCGCAGTAGGAGACGACGTCCTGTTCACTCATTATTCCATTATTGCTTTCACTTGGGCCGCAACTCGAAAACAGTATAAGAATCAAGGAAACAAATATAGCTGGCACGCCTGCGAAAAGCCTCATATGGGTCCTCCATCTAATCATTCTCCCATCTCCTCTCTCCCGGCCTGATTTTGAAGTATATGGAATTATAACGTTGTTTAGGTGATTTGCAAGAGACAGGCAAATTCTAACTTCAAGAGTCATGCCTTGAAAGGTCGAGAAGTCCCTTTCTTGCAAGATGGGCAAAGGCTGCCACCACCAGCGCATGCTCTATTGTTCCATCCTCCAGCAATCTCGGGATCCTGGTGAGCGCCACTTCCTCTGTCTCTATTTCTTCATCCTCATCAGGCTCGGGATTTCCCGCCTTGTGCGCCCCCCTTGCAAGGAAGGTATAGGTCCTGTTGCTCTGTATCGCAGGATTGGGCGTCACCGACCCAATCTCCTCCCATGTTACGGCTGCATACCCTGTTTCTTCCCTAAGCTCTCTCTTTGCCGCATCCAACGGATCTTCCCCTGGATCGACCATTCCCCCGGGAATCTCCACTGTAACAGACCTGGTCCCCTGCCTGAACTGCCGGATCAACAGGATATTGCCTTCATCCGTAAGAGCGATAATGTTTATCCAATCCTGGGATTCGATCACGTAGTAGTCCTTTTCCCTGTCAGACGAAGGAAGCTTTACTCTCTCCTCCCATATGGAAAAAACCCTGGTTTCAAACTGCTTCTTCCTGCTCAACGTATTTCTCTCCAACTTTCTCATTGTCACCTCGTCAAGATCGCGCCGATCTTTAGTCGCCGTCAACATTCAGCCGGACGAACCTCTTGTAATCTTTACACGCCGAGTAGAATAATGAAAGAGAAATGAACAAAAAGGGAGGATGCATCCCACCTTAAAAA
>JAADFL010000168.1 GCA_013152945.1 Deltaproteobacteria bacterium
GTATCCGTGTCAGTATCAGTATCCGTATCCGTGTCACCTTTAGTATTGTACTTGCAGACGCCTGTTGCCTTGTCACAATGTTGGCCATCGTGGCAATCCCGGTCCAGGCTGCACTTTGTTCCTACTTCAGACAAATCGCAGCTCGCTTGAGAAAGCATTAAAAAAACTATTACAATGAACCACATGTGCCTTGCTCTCATGACATCACCCTTACCATGAAAAAGATGCAAACAAAGATGCCCCGCCGGACCCTGGTAATAATGCCGCCGATACATGCCCAGCATCACTGTCACCTTCCACAAGAAACAAGATCAATGTCCCAATCCCTGCAGCACCTGCAACGCCCAATAACACGCTGCCCGCGGTATACTTGGTCTCCCCGCTCTCCTTCAGGTCCTGCCATTCAGGTGTCCCGAAAAACTCACCCTCCTGCTTGGACTCGTCGGATGCACCCAGTCCCACTAGCGTTCCTCCTGCAACACCGGCGGCAACCGCGAGCCCGAGCGAAAGCCATGGAGCCAGGGTCAAAAACCCGCCGGCCTCCTCGTCCGCGGACTTGTCCGCAGCCACGGGAACAGACACGCTCTTGGGGACCTCTACGCTTTTTTCATCCCTGATCCCGGCCACGATTGCCGCTGCCGCCTGCCCGATGGCGTCGATCAGCTTGGCCTTGTCGTTGTCCAAAGCCTTGCTGTAACGCTTCAGGACCTTGGCTGCCTTTACATCCAAGAGCTTCACGTTGAGAAGAAAGCGGTTGCCCACCGCGCCTACGCTCGACGCCACCATCAGGTTCACGCCTAATGCACCACCTATCTCTGCAAGACAGGAATCATCGACGCAGCCCGTTACCTTCACACGCTCTTCCTCGAGTCTCATCATCGAGGTGATGTCCGCGCTGCCTAGAACCTCGCAGCCACTCCTCTTTTGTATCTCTGTGAGCAGTAACTCGTCCAGTAGCTTTACAGTATTCTTGTTCAAACCCTCGGCAGCGCGCAACCCCATGACCGCTATCTTGGGCTTTTCACCTGCCCGGGCCTGGAAAACCGGGAAAACAGCCAGAAGCATTACAATCACTTTTACCTGAAAAGACAGGATTCTCATCGGATCGTTCCCTCCAAGCAATGAAAAAAACTCTGCAAAATTTCCACAACAATCAATAGCTATCTTTTCATCATCCAAGCATAACCGACAATAAGTAACAATGATTTTTTTTGATAGCGCGAGCTTGATTCCGGAGTAAAACACGAGGGCCTGCCCGAATAAAGATCTTTGAGGCACAACTTCATTTGGATATACTAATACTCCTGAATCGAACCATTCCTGATGCGGTTCGAGCCGGAGTCGATATTGGTTGCATTCCCGGATTACAAGGAACCATTGTTCAGGCCTCCAAGCGAGGCATATTCAGCCATAGTGCAGGCCACGTACGGTTGTTCCCACAACAAATGCACATTTTGCATGATGTACAAAGGCAAAAAATTCAGGGCCAGACCGTTGGATGAGGTGCTGCACGACCTCGACTTGCTTGCTGCGGTAATGCCAAAAAAACAAAAGTTGTTCCTCGCAGACGGGGATGCAATGGTCCTGTCCACCGGCCGGTTGTTGAAAATATTGGAGCATGCAAGGCAGGTATTTCCAAGCCTGAAACGAACGGCTGTCTATGCCAATCCTTCCAACCTGCTTCAAAAGAGCGAAAATGAACTGCTTTCATTACAAAGGGCCGGCCTGAAAATGGTCTACCTGGGCCTGGAAAGCGGAGATGACCTGGTACTTAAAACAATACAAAAGGGCGCGACCAGAGACGAAATTGTTGAAGCAGGAAAAAAGGCGGTAAGGGCGGGAATGTTGTTGTCAGTGACCGTGCTGCTCGGCTTGGGAGGCAGGGAAAGATCCGTCAAGCATGCAACCGCCACTGCACGGGCATTGACGGACATGGCCCCTCACTATGCATCCGCATTGACCCTGATGCTCAAAGATTATGAAAAAGAGTTTGCTGAAAGATGCCGTCCCTGGACCAGGCTGGATCCTATGGAAACACTAATGGAACTAAAGACCTTGATCCAGGGGATCAACTCAACCGGAATGGTGTTTCGTACAAATCATGCATCCAATTATCTGCCTTTGAAGGGAATCCTCTCAGAAGACCGCGACAGGTTGCTGGCGATACTGAATGAGGCAATGTCCGACCGTTCAGGAAAATACTTGAGACCCGAATGGGCAAGGGGGCTGTGATAACCGATGAAATTGATAAAAATCCTGGTTTTTTTGGCAGCAGTCGTGGGCGCGGTGTACCTTGGAGCAAGGTACCTGCCGGGCACTGCCCGCTCTATACTCAAAAAGGGCGAATCCCTGATGAACAGCGGGAAAAAATCCATTGAAAGCGAAATAAGAGACAAGGACCGTAAACAACTGGACAAGATACTTAGAAAAGTCGGGGAAAAATCCAAGTAGGTCCGGGGGCGCTCATGAACTCAAAGCCGTGCGGTTACGGAGGCTGTGTTTCAAAGAACCTGCTTTGGCCGTTGTATGTTTTTCGTTTGCCTGCAACCCGGCTTACTCTCTTGGCTCTTTTTTTTCTGCCAATAATGGCAATTACGGCCCGGGCTGCTCCGCGAAGCAAGCCCGTCAAGCTATGGAGCACATTAAAGACACGAAAACCCCTTTTCTCGTGCAGGGCGGGTAAATGTTGCTCCTTTGCCCGTGTAATAAAGACAATCGAACCATCGGTTGTCTTCATATCCACAGGTGGAGAGAGCAGGACGGATCCGTTTTTCGAGTTCCTGGATAGAATCGCCAAGCCAATAAGCCGGCGAAATGAAGTGGGACGAAAACGGGCCGGACTCGGAAGCGGCTTCATCATCAGCAAGACAGGGCTGGTAGTCACAAACCAACACGTAGTTCAAGGAGCCGACGACATTATGCTGAAAACTTTGAACGGCCGAAACTACCACGCCAAGATGCTGGGGTGGGATTCGGAGACAGACGTGGCATTGCTGAAAATAGAGCCGAAGACCAATCTCAAACCAGCACCGCTAGGAGATTCGTCAAGGCTGGAGCAGGGAGACTGGGTGGTTGCAATCGGAAATCCTTTCGGCCTTGCCGGAAGCGCCACCAAGGGAATCGTGAGCGCCTTGGGAAGAAGGGGAGTCCGGGCTTCAGGGAAAACCTATTTTGCGGATTTCATACAAACAGACGCACTGATCAACCCGGGCAACTCCGGAGGGCCCCTGGTGAACATGTACGGCGAGGTCGTGGGCATCAATACGGCCATGAATTCCATGGGACAGGGCATAGGCTTTGCCGTGCCGATAAACCTGGTCAAAGAGATTTTGCCGGAGCTTTTTTCAAAAGGCACACCGACCAGGCCATGGATTGGCATCAGGGTGCAATCCATAACGCGTGAGCTGGCGTTCTCTTTCGGCCGCCATGACGCAACAGGAGCGCTTGTTTCGGAAATCGTTCCCGGAAGTCCGGCGGAAAAGGCCGGTATCCTGGAGGGTGATATCATCCTTTCGTTCGATGGCAAACCGATTCGGGAAAAAAGAGACCTCGAAGTGCAACTTTCACACGCCGAAGTGAATAACCGGGTCCCAATCGAGATTTGGAGGGCTGGATACACAAGGGACGTGAGCGTCATACCTGTAGAAAGGCCGCATTATACAAGCAATGTTCCGCCTCCATGGAAAGGCGAGGCACTGAGTTCGAGCATTGGAGTTACCGTGGCGCATCTCGCTTACGACCAGCGAAGGATTCTAGGGTTGCCGAACAAACACCAGGGAGCGCTGGTCGTCAAGGTTGAAGCCAGCAGCGAGGCATACCGCAGGGGAATCAGACCCGGCGATGTAGTACTAAAACTGGGAGCCACTACGGTTAAGGGTCCTGCGTCTTTCCTGGAAGCTCTTCGGAAAATCGAAAAGCGTGGTGTCGTCAGGCTCTTGATATTGAGAGGCAAGAACAAGCAGTTCATAGCTTTACGAAAGCCCTAGCGGTCACGGCCGGTAGTATCTTCTCCTCAAGAAAAACAGGAAAGCTCCTGCGGCAATGGCTATTCCTGCAGCTACTATTCCATACATGATTCTTGTTTTTCGCCTTTTCTCCTTTGTTCTTTCCTTTTTCTCTTCCTGTTTTCTTTCCAGCTCGGCATCAAGTATCTTCAATTTGTCCTTATAGCTCTTTTCCGCGGCAATACGTTCTTCTTTCAATCTTTCTTGTTCCTCCTGCCGTTTCATTATCATTTCATGGTACTTTGCCCGGGCCTCGTCCTTTGCCTCCTGCAATTCCCCGGTTTCCATTTGACGACGTGACAATTCCTCGTCTATGACTTCGATCTTTTTTTCATATTTATTGATTGCTGCAATCTCGGCCTGCAGTTTTCTTTGTATGGGCCAAAGTTCCTGTGGAAGCAATTGCCTGGACCTGGAAAGCTGTTTCTTTAATGCAGGCAGCTTGGCCTTGTGAACCGCTTTCTTTTTCTCGAATTTTTTCTTGAGTGAAAGAAGCTGTGCCTTGCTTGCCAGGGACATGTCTTCTGGAAGCTCGTCTATTGCAAAAGCCACACTTGTAAAAACCGCGAATACACACAAAAACAGGGCAGCCAACCCGGTTTTTGACAAGAAAAAGATCCTGATGCCTTGCATGAAAATCTTCTCCCAACCCAGGAACAAAGAAACTTGAACAATATTATTCGGTATCATCGGCTCGTTTCGGTGTCAAATCCAAAGGAGCCGGTAATTCTTGCATTTCGCCCCATAGTGCTTAAACTAAAATCATGTTTTCGGGCACAAAGCTTCCCGGCAAGTGAAGCCTCGTGCAAGCAGAAGATGACTTGGAGTCAATATATGATACCTTCTAAATCATCAGGCTTGCTCTTAAAAATAATTTTTTTATCCTTGAGCCTGCCTGCAATTGCAGCCTCGCCTATGGACATTGCCGTCAGTATTCCGCCGCAGGCCTACTTTGTTCAAAGAATCGCCGGGAATCTGGTGAAAACAATCGTACTCGTTCCGCCGGGCAGATCGCCTGCCAGTTACGCTCCCACTCCAAAACAAATCGTGGCCTTGAGCAAAGCCAAAATATATTTTTCAATCGATGTTCCTTTTGAAAAGAATCTCATCCCCAAAATTCGCGGCATTTCAAATAACCTTGAAATAATAGACAGCACAAAAGGAGTACCGAAAGTGCAAGGTCCTGCCGGCAGAGACATGGATCCTCACGTATGGCTTGATCCAAGCAGAGCTGCAATTATTGCAGAAAACATGGAAAAGTCCTTGGAACGATTATTACCTCGAAAGCAGAATCATCTTCAAGCCGGTCTTGAATCATTGAAAAAGGATCTCAATAGACTCGACAAGAAATTCAAATCCATGTTCGCGCCTTTTTGTGGATCATCCTTCTTTGCATTTCATCCAGCCTTTGGTTACTTTGCAAAGGCCTATGGCCTAAAGCAGGTGGCCGTCGAATACAAAGGTAAGGAGCCCGGCGGAAGGCACCTGGCCGAATTGATCGATCGCGCGAGGGAGGAGGGAATAAAGGCCATACTTGTCCAGGCTGAATTTCCCACAGCGGCCGCCTCCACCTTGGCCCATGAATTGGGAGCCAGAGTCATCTATGCAAGTCCCTTGGCCGAAAACTATATAGACAACCTTGAAAGATTGGCTGTAAACATCAGGAAATCTCTTGCAGCAAAATCAATTAGAACTTCGAAATGAGGGAACCGGCATGAGCATTCCTGCAATCGAGCTGAAAAACGTATCCTTTTCATATGGTCCTGTCCCGGTATTGGAAGAGGCAGGTATGGTTGTAGGGAAAAAAGACTTTGTCGCCGTGGTAGGGCCGAACGGCAGTGGGAAAACCACGCTGCTAAAACTCATTCTCGGACTGTTGAAACCGGACAAGGGCAAGGTCGAAGTACTTGGACTGCAACCGGAGGATGCAAGGCCCCAAGTAGGTTACGTCCCGCAGTTTGCCGAGATCGATCCCAATTTTCCGGCAACGACGATGGACGTGGTACTCATGGGCCGCCTCGGGAAGGCAAAAAGCTTTAGGCCTTTTTCAAAAAAAGACAAACGGTCGGCGATAAGGGCCTTGCAACGAGTAGGCATGGATGATGCGGCCGGCAAATCTTTCAACAGCATGTCCGGAGGTCAAAAGCAACGGGTACTGATAGCCAGGGCATTGGCAACAGAACCGACCTTGCTCCTGCTTGACGAACCGACCGCCAACGTGGACACGGCTTCCGGCAAGGCTTTTTTAAAACTGCTACATAAATTGTCAGGTGACATGACGGTAGTCCTGGTAACCCATGACATAGGCCTGGTATCGGAGCAGATTCCAAGGTGTGCATGCGTGGGTAAAGGAAAGATACTGCTGCATCCAACCGAAGACTTGACCGGGGATACACTGGACGATCTGTGGGGAGGAGATATGAGGCTGATACGTCACGACCAAAGTTGCTCCAGCGAGGGACACAAGTGGCAGAATTCCTCAAAGCATTAGGGGATTATACATTCCTGCAAAACGCATTGGCCGCGGTATTCCTTTCGGCCGTAGCTGCAGGTATTGTGGGAAGCTTCGTCGTAGTCAGGCGGATAACCTACCTGGCCGGGGGTATCGCCCACTGCGTACTGGGTGGCATGGGCGCTGTTCAGTACATCAAGTCGGGTTACGACATACCCTGGTTGACCCCTTTACACGGTGCCTTGATTGCAGCCGTGCTGGCAGCCGTGCTGGTCGGAGCGGTTTCCCTTAAGGCCAAAGAACGTGAAGACACTGTAATCAGCGGCCTGTGGGCAATTGGAATGGCGGGAGGAATACTTTTCCTGGCTGCTGCGCCGGGGTACAACCAAAATCTCATGAGCTTTCTCCTGGGCAACATACTCATGGTTTCCAGGACCGACCTGTGGTTTCTTGCCGGGCTCGACCTGGCCGTGTTGATAATAGTGCTGATAGACTACAAGCAACTTTTTGCAGTCTGCTTCGACGAGGAGTTTGCCCGGACCAGGGGCATCAATACAGGGTTTCACTATTTATTGCTGCTCTCACTGATCGCCGTTACAGTGGTCCTGCTGGTTACCGTGGTCGGAGTTGTCATGGTTATAGCATTACTAAGCCTGCCTGCTGCAACAGCATCCAGGTTTACGAAAACGCTTCCCGTCATGATAATAGTTTCCATGCTCTTGACGGCTACCGAATCCGTATCCGGACTTGCCATAAGTTACGGGCCGGACTTGCCCGCAGGCGCAATAATAGTTCTCCTGGCAGGTTTGGTCTACATCTCGGTAGTAGGTACGACCACCATATTAAAGGGCTTCAAGTATTGAACAGGTGTGCTGCAAAAGCAATGAAGGCGGCTATCCGTGCATGAAGTATGTTCAGGGCCAGGGCTGCGCCCGCGGTTACCACGAGTAAACCGAACACCGCCTTCAAGGGAAGGGCCACGAAATAGGCATTCAGCTCCGGGGCCGCTCTCGACACCAGGCCCATGGCAAGATCCGCCAACACTACGGCAAGCAGGACAGGCCCTGCCAGTGCAGCAGCCAAGACAAGTAGGCTTGCAGACATTACGAGCAACCTGTGGAACAGCATGTCGGCCGATACTGTCGGCAACGAGGTTACCGGAACAATTCGAAAAGATCCTGCAATCGCCTCGATCGCCGCCAAGTGCCCCCCTGTAAGGAAAAGCACTGCCACACATAAAAGGCCGTACATGGTTCCAAGGGGTGAAGAAGGCTCTCTCGTGACCGGATTCAGGATCTCACTCATGGACATTCCCCTGCCTGCCTCGATCAGATCTCCTGCAGCTTCCGCGGCCCTGAAAACAAGAGCCATGGCAAACCCTATGGCCAGTCCGACTATTGTCTCTTTTAAGATCAGCAGGGCGACCACGGCCTTGGTCACAACGGGAATGTTGGTTGCTCCCAGAACAGGAAAACATGCAAGGGCAAGGGCCATTGCCACCACCACCCTGGCCGTGACAGGAACCCACCTGCCACCGAGAAAGGGAGCGACTGAAACCAGCGCGAGCAATCGCACGAAGCCAAGCCCGATATTCAAAAACATGTGTGAGTACCCGGACCGCCACACAGCCCCAAGCAGATCGTTCATCTGCCCAGGACCGGTATCGCTGAAAGAACAGTGGTCGCAAACCTAGTCGCCTGGCCAAATATCCAGGGACCTGCCAGGAGCAGGGACGCAAAGACCGCTATCATCTTTGGCACAAACGACAGGGTCTGTTCCTGGACCTGTGTTATGGCCTGAATCAATGCGGCCAAGAGTCCCACTGCAAGGCTTGCAAGCAACGGCGGCAGTGAAAGCAATATTGCCAGCATCAATCCTTCACGCACAATGTGCAACAGCCAGGTTTGATTCATAGGTATCCCTCCAGCAATCCCTTGATAATCATGGTCCATCCGTCCACGGCAACGAACAGGAGAAGTTTGAACGGCAATGATACGGTGGTCGGTGAAAGCATGTGCATACCCAGGGCCAAAAGCACATTGGCCACCACCAGGTCCAACACCAGGAATGGTAAGAATATCACAAAGCCTATAAGAAAGGCTTCCTTCAACTCTGAAAGTATGAAAGCGGGAATGACCACCATCAAGTCGGAACGTTTGATTTCAGTATCCGGCCTTGCCCTCTCGGCGATCTTATAAATAACATCCACTGCATCCTTGTGAGCATGGGCCGAAAGAAAGGCCTTGATGGGTTCCTTCGCCTTTCGTGCTACATCTATCACGTCCTTGGTCTTCAGTGAATCCGTGGACAATCCCTTTTCAACCACAGATGCCACCTTGGATGCGGTAGGAGCCATAACCACGACGGTGAGGGCCATAGCTAGACCAGTTATTACCATGGTCGGCGGCACCCTTGGAGTTCCAAGAGCACTCCTTAAAAGGCCAAGCACCACTGTAATCTTCAAAAAGCTGGTGGTTACCACCAGGAAGAAGGGTGCGAGGGAAAGCAAGGCCAGCAAGAAAATGAAACTCAAGGGGCTGTCGCTCAACCCTGCCGGAAGTACGATCCCCCCTTTACTTGCATGCACGGCCAGTGAAGTCGAAAAAATCGACAAGAAGACAGCTGCTTCAAAGAGCAGGATCTGCGTTGCTTTCTTCTTCTTTTTTATTTTCACTATTGCTTTCATAGGTATTATCCGCATTTTTATAAGCCGCATTGACCTTGTCCATGAATGCCGTATCATCCGCACCGGTTCCATCCAGCTTGGCCAAGTTGAATATGCCTGCTTCCGACATTCCCAGCAGAAAAGTCCTGCCCATAACCCTGGTTATGATCAAGCTCCTTTGTGATCCAAGGTCCAACTTGTCGATAACCTGCATTCTGCCGGTTCCCTTGTGTATTCTTCCGCGCAACTTCGATGCACCCAATCTCAAGGCCAGGTAAGCCAATATGCTGACCGCGGCGAGCACCAGCATACCGTTCAGGATCTGTACGACCATGGACGAAGTATCGGATACATCAGGAAGTGAAGGAGAAGACATGTCCTCTTTTGCCCGGTCCTTTCAAGATCTTCACAAAATCGCTGCCAGCACGCTGTAATTTCTTTAACTGATCTAAGACTGAGCAGAGCGGGTAACATGGCAGTGAAACAATGTCAATAATGTCAATATCGTTATGCCGCCATACAAAACCTGCGTTAACTATTATTCCCGTTTTTAAACCGGCTTTGGAAAAAGCCGGCGCCAGGAGCACAACCACGCACCTGTCTTGCAATACATCCCTCTTCCTGTTACATAGCCCGCCATGGTGGATGCGGAACAAAATATGATCACAAAACTGGACAGGCGGGACTTGCTCATCGCTTTGCTTTTAGGCCTCGTTACAATGGGACTGTTGTTGCCTGTTTTGGGATCCTATCCCCTCCTTTCATCTTGGGAACCGCACTATGGTGAAGTAGCCAGGGAAATGCTGCACCGGGGTAACTGGTGGGATCCTGTTTACAGGGGGGGCAGGTTCTGGTCGAAACCCATTGGTGAATTCTGGCTGGTAATACCCTCCTTTGCCCTTTTCGGAATAAGCGACCTGACCGCAAGGCTCCCGAATGCAATAGTCGGAATTCTGGGAGTGATAATCGCTTACCTCCTATTGAGAAAGCTCCTTGGATCGAGAAGATCGAGCATACTCGCCGTATTGGTCCTAATGACCACCCCTTACTATGATCTGATTTCAAGACAGCTCATGGTGGATATTCCTTACGTGGTGTCTTTTTTCATTGCCATGTTGCTATTTACCATCGCATTCTTTGTCGAGTACAGGCTCACGTACATCCTCCTTGCATGGGCATGCCTTGGAATCGTCATGCTTTTCAAGGGGCTGCTGGCCATCGTGCTGCCGGGCTCGATATTCTTCATCTACATAATGGCTACTTGGGACTGGTCTATCGTGCGCAAGGCCAAGCTTCACCTCGGCATTCCACTGTTCCTTCTTGTTGCAGGACCATGGCACGTGTACATGACGGTCAAACACGGAACTCCCTTTCTGCAGGAATGGTTCATCCAGCATCACTTTGAGCGCATGGCCGGAGATCTTGACAAGCCGAATGCCACGTTTGCACTGTACGTCAGGGACCTGGCCTACGGATTCTTTCCCTGGATTGCGCTCCTGCCCGCAGGAATTGTCGGCGCATTCTCCATTGCAAGGCAAAAAGTCAATTCCAGAACCAAGATATACATAATGCTCTTGTTGTCATGCCTGGTTCCCTACCTTCTTTTCAGCTATGCACAAACAAAATTCCATCACTACATCTTTCCAGCCGTTCCATTCGCGGCAGTAATCGTGGGACTGTTCCTCGATCGCATGTTGTCAGGGCCGTACGATCTCAAGGCAAAGGTGCTGCTTGTCATATCGGCCCTGATCCTGGCTGTCGTGGGCGCGGATCTACTAACCGGAATGAACTACAAGAACTTCGTTCACCTTATTACGGTCCAGAGGGTCCAGGACTGGTTCGGGCCGCTTGGAGATCCAAGGCCCGCCCTGGCCGGTGCGGTCATGTGCTGGTCGTTGTTCCTGCTCCTATCGGCCCTTTGGAACCGTGGTGAAAAAAAGATCGTGCCCGCCATCATTATTCCAATCGCCTGGGCAGCCACCGGCCTTGGAGCGGCCCGCTGCGCAGGAACAAGCTGGACAATCGCATCTGCTGTGGCAGGCGGGGCAGGACTCGTGTCATTGTTCTTTTCCATAAAATTTCCTTCCGCCGTGTCTACCATCGGCATATCTGCATTGATAGTCTCTTCCGCCGTGGTCACAGGACAGATAAACTTTAGGACCGTGCCCGAGATGCTCCGGTGCTTCTCGGCCAAATCCCTTGTCCGGGCATACATGAAACTCAAGAAGGGCAACGAACCTCTTGCCACGTACAACTCGTGGAAGACCAGGGACACCACCTATTACCTGCCCCTGAACTATCCATGGACCAGGGCGGAACAAGACATCCAGATAAAGCGATTCGTCAAGAGAAACAAGGGCAGGAGGTACTTCATACAGGTGCCGAAAGCCAATTACCAAAGGCTGAAGAATGCGGTCAAAGACGCCACCCTTGAAAACCTGTACATCGTGGCTGACGACAGGTACAAGTCGTTCGTCGACGTTTACCTGGTCAGCAACAGGAGGGGGTCGGCAGAGAGACCAAAACCGGGCATCGACCTGCTGGATAAAATCCCGGAAAACCTGACGGCAAGAACGGATGCTACGCTGGGCGGCAAGGTAGAACTTATCGGTTACAGGATTTCGAGCACATCCGTAAAGCCGGGTGGTACGTTTCGCCTGGAATTGTTCTACAAGGTCCTGGCCCCGCTAGGCGATGACTACATGATCTTCGTTCATGCGGACAGAGTAAAGCCTCCGTTCAGGCGGACCTTGAGCGATCACGTGCCGGCACAGGGACGCCATCCGACCTTTGACTGGAAACCGGGGCAGATCGTGCGTGATGAAACCGTCCTGACCATCGGGGGTGATTGGCCTGCAGGCCAGGTGGAGATATTCACGGGTCTCTTCAAGGGTCCGAACAGGCTTCCGGTAGATCAACTCGACAAGCAGGACGGACATAACCGCGTGAGGCTCTTAAAAATTACAGTTGAATAGGTATATTTCAGGCTACTGAAGAAAATTTACATTTTCATCCAAAACGTAACCTGCATACCCGGTCATCGAATATCCTGTCTGCCGCAGACAGCAGGGCTTCAACCGGATCCACCCTGAATTCTTCAGGCAATTTGAACAAGATCTCCCAACTCCCGGATTCACGCATCCTTACAAAAGTCGACAATTTTCCATTATACGTCTTTAAGAGATCACGCAGCTTCACCAATTGCTCTGTACGCGCCTTTTCAGCAGGAAGCACAAATTCCACGCCTGATACTTTTTCCTTCCTGGCCTGTTCCAGGCTCTCCAGCTTTTCCGCCCTTATTTTACGGATAGGATTCTCCGAGCTTCCTTCCAGCAGTATTCGGCCTGTTACGACAAGGGGATCGTCTGATTCGAGTACCTTTCCGTACTGAACGTATACATTGGAAAATACCAGTACCTCTATGCGACCTGTCAGGTCCTCAAGGAAGAAGAAGGCGTTTCGGCCAAGACCGTTCTTTGCCGGCCTCTCCCGATAGTTTTCGACAATGCCCCCGATCCGTACTGTCGCCCTTGATGTTTCTTCCAAAGCCTTTGAACAGTTATGAGTCGTATACATCTTGATCTCGTTCTCGAGGCCCTTGAGCGGATGTCCGGAAAGATAGAATCCGAGAACCTCTTTTTCATTGGCCAGCTTTAACTTGTCCGACCATTCCTCGACATCCGGGAATTTCCTCTCCAAATGAATATCGCCGTCATTGCCTCCACCAAAAAGATTGCCCTGCCCCCAGAGTATTTCCCGCTGTTTTACCTGTCCGGATTCTATTGCGGAATCAAGAGATGTCATCATGCATGCCCTGTTCGGACCCAAACCGTCCAGCGCACCGGCCTTTATCAGGCATTCAATGGCCTTCTTGGGAACCTTCCTGGATTCACACCTTTCAGTGAGGTCGAAAATGTCGGTAAAGGCCCCTCCTTCCCGTCTTGCTTCCAACAAAGCTTCCACCGGGCCGCCGCCCACGCCTTTTATTGCACCCAGGCCGAAAATCACGGCATTGTTTCTCACACCGAAATTGTACTCGGATTCATTGACATGAGGGGGATGCACGGGGTTGCCGTTTTCCCTGGCGTTTGCCATGTACCTCGTAACCTTGTCCGTGTTGTCCATGTCGCAAGTGAACAGGGCCGCCAGGAATTCCAGGGGATAATGCGTCTTCAAGTAAGCGGTCTGGTACGAAAGCAATGCATAAGCCGCGGAATGAGACTTGTTGAAGCCGTATTCAGCGAATTTTTCCAGTAGGTCGAAAATCTCGCCTGCCTTTTTCTTATCGACATTTCGTTCTAAAGCACCCTTTATAAATGTCTCCCTCTGCTGGGTCATCACCTTCATCTTCTTCTTGCCCATGGCGCGCCGAAGCATGTCTGCGCCTCCCAGGGTGTAGCCGGACATGGTCCTGGCTATCTGCATGACCTGCTCCTGGTACACGATGGTTCCATACGTTTCTGAAAGTATGTCCTCGAGCATTGGATGGGGATACTTGACCTCTGCCCTGCCGTGCTTCCTGTCGACGAAATCATTCACCATGCCGGATTGGAGCGGACCGGGCCTGTATAATGCAACCGCTGCTATTATGTCTTCGAACCTATCGGGTTTCAGACGTTGCATGAGATCCTTGAAGCCGCTGGACTCCAGTTGAAAAACACCGGTGGTATCACCGCTGCTGATCAAATCGTAGACCCTCTTGTCATCCAGTGGAATATCATTGATGCTGAATTTTTCATTCCCGGGCAAGCTCATATTTATTAAACGTTCGGCCTCTGCTATCACAGTGAGGGTCTTCAACCCGAGGAAATCGAATTTTACCAGCCCTACCTTTTCAACATCCTCCTTCGCATACTGTGTGACCACCTCCCGGTCTTGCTTCGCCAGGGGGCAATACTCCCACAAAGGCTTGTCGCCTATAACTATGCCTGCGGCGTGCATACCGGAATTCCTGTTCAATCCTTCCAGGGAAACCGCTGTCTGAAACAAGTCTCTTACCCTTGGGTCTTTCCGCATCTTTTCTTTCAACCTGGGTTCGGTTTCAAGTGCGGATGAAATCGTCACCTTCGGACCCTCCGGAACCAGCTTGGCCAGCTTGTCCACTTCTCCGTAAGGCATACCCATTACCCTTCCTACGTCCCGTATACATCCGCGTGCCTTCAGTGAATTGAACGTGACTATACCGGCCACATTGTTTTCACCGTACTTTTGTTTTACATACTTGATCACTTCGTCCCTGCGGTTCATGCAGAAATCTATGTCAAAGTCCGGCATGTTGACCCGCTCCGGGTTCAGGAACCTTTCGAACAACAAGCCGTACTTCAACGGATCAATGTCTGTTATCCCCATGCAGTAAGCTACCAGGGAGCCTGCACCCGAACCTCGTCCCGGACCCACGGGCACTCCGTGTTCTTTTGCGTACTTGATGAAATCCCATACGATAAGAAAATAACCGGCAAAGCCCATCTTGGTTATCACTTCAAGTTCTTCCTCAAGTCTCTTCCTGTATACCTCCCTGTCATTCTGATTCAGGCGGCCGAGTCTCTTCTCAAAGCCCTCCCTGGCCCTTTCCTCCAAAAATGACTCGAGGGAATATTCGTTCGGCACATCGTATTTAGGTAAAAAGACTTTGCCCAATGGTATTTCCACGTTACATGACTCGGCAATTTTCAAGGTGTTCTCTACTGCATGTGGAAATCCCTCAAATTGGCTGATCATCTCTTGTGGACTCTTTAGGTAAAACTGATCCGATTCGGTCGTCAGCCTGTCCTTGTCCTGCAAGGTCTTCTTCGTGGAGATACAGAGTAAAATATCGTGCGCCTTGGCGCCTCCGGGGTAAAGGTAGTGGCAGTCGTTCGTGGCCACGAGTGGAAGCCCTGTTTCTCTTGCAAGTTCCAGCATGCCCTTGTTTACGGTCTCTTGTTCAGGAAGGCCGTTTTGTTGCACTTCCAAGTAGAACCCGTCTTCGCCGAAAATCGAAGAGTACTCCATTGCCGCCTTCTTGGCGGCCTCATACCTGCCTGCCAGCAAGTACTGTGCGACCTCGCCCTGCAGGCAGGCGGACATACCGATTAAGCCATCGCCGTATTGCTTCAATAAATCCTTGTCTATCCGCGCATGATAGAAAAACCCGTCCAGGTTGGCGATTGTCATGAGCCTGCAAAGGTTCTTGTAGCCCTGGTGGGTCCTTGCAAGTAACACCAAGTGATTGTTTCCCCTGTGGGTCCTGTCCTTGTGCCCGTGTACCGACAGGTAAGCCTCTACCCCGATGATTGGCTTGATACCCGCCTTCTTTGCTTTCTGGTAAAAATCCAGCGCTCCATACATCACCCCGTGGTCAGTAAGGGCCACAGTATCCATCCCAAGCTCCTTGAGCCTTGGAAACAGCTTGTCCAGGAGAATTGCGCCATCCAAGAGTGAGTATTGCGAATGAAGATGCAGGTGCACGAAATCGCTCATAAGGAGCCTCCGTGGTTACTATGAAAGCTTAATCTTGCCTGTGTCCTTTATAATGATTCGATGGTATATCGGTTTCAAGACTTCGCATGTCAGCGCCGTTGGACCTCTTCTTGATGCCCGCATGGAAACCACGTTAGGCCGTGTTTGGCTTCAAGTCAAGGGCTTGTTTAAAGCACAAGCATCCAAGCGCCAAGCGCCCCCACCCAAGTTGATTTTTCATGTTTCGCTTTTTTTAGGGCCGAATTAATACATGGCATGCATGTAATAACCTGCAAAGGGTTTATATTGTTGATTTGGATGAAAGGTTTAACCCACCT
>JAADFL010000169.1 GCA_013152945.1 Deltaproteobacteria bacterium
ACGCCTTACCGTGCAAATAACGCCTTTTTGCCATGGGTCACCTCCTTGTTGACAGTCAGGGCACATGCGGACATGAGTCTCTCTTGGACTTGAGGAACGGTTTTTTTGACAATGAAGCAACTCGAATGTAATTAAGAGCCATGGTCAAATCATTGGCGCCTCAAATATCTCTACTCATGCTCATTTTGCCGTCTTTGACTTCCGTACCATGCCCATCGGCTTTTGCCCGGGAGAATGCGGAAAGGGAACATCTTGGAAACGAGTCCAATATATTACTGTTCATTGAGCACGCCGATAACGGCAGCCTTAGACTCCATGAGACCCTGATGGCGACCGAGCTGAAACTGGCAATGGATTCAATCGAAGTGAAGGAGATCGATCTCTTCGGGGATGGTTTCGGCGCCTTATCACTTACTGAACGCATCGATTTGATCCGGCCCATAATTCGTAGGGAGCATGGGATAGGTGCAGTATGGTTGACGATGAAGGGATCGAAGTTAGTGTTGACAATTGCATACATGAGCGACGGCAGGGCCTTGATAGAGGTAGTAGAGCATCCCGTATCCACCAATGCGGAACCTGATCTGGCAATGGCGGTCAAAGAGATACTGGAGGCTTCCAGGATACTACCAGCCACACAGGAGGCTGAATCCACGAGTTCTTCCTCCAAGCCCGGGCCTGACTCCGTCCCGGCAACCATGGCAAAGGGAGACGACAGGGGCAATGTCCGTGAACTTCCATGGAGGGCCTTGTTATCACTGGTATCCAGAGGCGGAATCATGGGCTATCACGGCCCGTCGACCGCCCTTGGAGCCATGGTCGGCTTGGAACGAAGTATATTTGATGGATTCAGTGTAAAACTCGACCTGTCAGGAGGCTTTGGGCCTGCCACGTCAGAGGCGGACAAGCGTGTACAGGGCTGGTCCCTGGCGACAGGGCTCTGTTTGCTATACGCATGGAGCATGGGTTCGGTTGAAGCCGGCCCCAGCCTCGGCCTCGATATAACTTACTCGAACATTGATATACAAGCAGGTTTCGGCCCCAAGGTTAATAAAAACATTTGGAGATTCCATGCCACAATCGGAATGGGAACGGTCTGGTTCATTAATGAAACACTGGGGTTGTCTTTTGATGCAGCCCTGGAGTTCTCCCCCCAGCAGTACGTGTACCGCCGGCTCTCGAACGAGGAAATCATAATAGCTTCCCCGCTGGCAGGTTGGAAGGCGGCTTTGGGGGTGGTACTCTTGATAGGCGATTAATCTAAAAAAATGCCGGATCCAGGGAAGGAAATCACCTGGTCGCGCAATTAATTATCAGGACATCATGGGGAGGCTGGTGACAAGTACCGAACAGAACCGTTCGTTGACCGATGGAGAGCTCATGGAACGTCTTGCCAATGGGAGAATAGAGCCGTTGGGCGAGCTCTACTTGCGGCACAGCGATTGGGTGATGACGATAATGGCGCGCCATTACAGGCGAATTGCCAAACCCGACCTGGAAGACCTGTGCCAGGAAGTCTTCCTGGCCGTACACGAGGCAGCACCAAGGTACAAGCACACCGGTTCTTTTAAGCCATGGCTGTACGGAATAGCCCTACGAAAAGCACGCAGCTATGGCAGGAAGACGTGGGTACGAAGAATGATACTCGAACAGCATCGCCACTTCTTCGAACGGCCGGCTACGTCGAGACCCTGTGATCCAAATGAAGCAATAAAAGACGACCAATTAACCAAGGCCCTGTCCACTCTCCCTGCGGCTCAAAGAGAAGTTTTGCTCCTGCATACACTGGATGGCTTCAGTGGAGAAGAGATCGCGGACGCAGTCGGCATCGAGATAAAGACCGTATGGACGAGACTCCATAGGGCACGGTCCAAGCTGCGAAAGGTATTGAACGAAAACACCAGGGACGCGACGCATGGATGAGATGATACGATACGACTGCAGCAGCCTCGAGGAGTATCTGGACAGGAGCCTCGATCCAACAGGGAGCAGGGCATTTGAGGAACATATTGCATCTTGTGAATCATGCAGGAAGGCCGTGGCCGAGTGGATGCAGATCGAAGCTCGTTTGAGAGAATGGAACGATCTTCACAAACCAGTCGATTCGGCTTCCAAGGAAACAGATGCGCTCTTGGCAAGGGCGGGACACGGCCGGCCATTCAAGGTTGAGAGGGACTTCTCATGGATGGCGTACATGGGCATCGCGGCAGTACCCGCAATAGCCGTTGTACTATTCTTGATCCTCTTCCGTGGTTCAGTGGAGAATCCGCCAGCTCGCGATATCGCCCGGAGCAGGCAAAAATCATCCATTGAAAAGGGCACTCCGAACAGAGTCGCCAGGAGACTATCCGCACCAGGGGACAGGAAACTGCTAGTGAGTCTTGGCCCTGACCATATAGGCCTCTCTGCCGGTACCGATGTAGACATTCTACAAACAGGTCCGGACGAGACGAGATTACGCCTGCGACTCGGCACGATAGCTGCAAAAGTGAGGCACAGGAAAACTGGTAAGGCTTTTATAGTCATGGCGGGCCGGTACAAGGTCCGGGTAACCGGCACCTGTTTCTTCGTAAAGAAAAAAGGCCTTGGCATCGAAGTCGGTGTAATGCAGGGGCGAGTGCTTGTAACAGGTCCACCGCGCGAAGCTCACATGGTAGATGAAGGCTGGATTCTGGACCTGCATGAAGGTGACTTCAACTTCAGGGAAATGGAGCATAGGGAATCGGTGGAAAATTTTGCTTTGCTCGAGCCTGTTAAAGGGAAAGGCGAAGAACATGTAACGCACAGGGGACGTGGAAAGATCACGACCGGTCGCCACAACATGCGAAGGAAGGCATTCACGAGCACACCCCAAAAGATAGGTGCAGGCACCAAGGACGGTGGGCCCATACCGACCGTCGAAAAATGGAAGAAGCTGGCCCTTTCCGGCCGAGTACAGGATGCACTCGCCGGTCTTGAAGCATTGGTTCGAAAACACAGTAACAATGTGGCGGTATGGTTGCTGCTGGCTGATTGTAGGCGAAAGGTCAAAGATTGGAGCGGGGCGGTCGATGCTTATAAAAAAGTAATTATCCTGTCCAAGGGTGACATCGCCAACAGGGCGAGGCTGAAGGCAGCATCAGTGCTGCAAGATCACCTGGCAAGTCCAGGCCGCGCAGCTAATCTTTTGAGCAGGTACCTGGAGCTTGCTCCCCTGCGTAGCCCGACTCGGGCAGAGGCGCTCCTGCGTTTCGCAAGATGTCTACTCGAACTTGGAAGAACCGGCAGGGCAAGAAAAGTGCTGCTGGAAATAGTTAGTAACCACAAAGGTACTCAAGCAGCAACCGGTGCCAGGTTACTGCTCGAGAAACTCGAGTCCGACACAGAAAGCAGCAACCATGAGGGTGCGCCCGGAGGCATAAAGTGAAAAAGCAAGTCTAAACATGAGAGAAAAAAGTGAAGAAGGGATGAAACATTAGTGTAAAAGGAGGAGAAAAACATGGGAACGATTAATGCCAAGTCGTGGATACCGGTTGTGGCACTTGTACTTACCGGCCAGTTTTCTTGCATAAACGAAGACAGTATCAACGACCTCGGTCCTTGTACCAATGTTGAGTGCTCAGGCCACGGAACCTGTTCGGTACTGGGCGGCAAGGCAATTTGCAAATGTGACCAGGGGTATGCGCCGGACCAGGACCATCCTACACTGTGCCTGCCGAACAGCGGTGATACCGACACCGATACCGACACGGACACGGATACTGACATGGATACGGATACCGATACCGACACGGACTCTGACACGGACACGGATACCGACACGGATACGGATACCGACATGGATACGGATGCCGATACCGACACGGACTCTGACACGGACACGGATACCGACATGGATACGGATGCCGATACCGACACGGACTCTGACATGGACACGGATACCGACACAGACACGGACTCGGATACTGCAGATCAAGATTGTCCGATTCCAGCCATCAATATCCTCGATCCCGATATCAAGCCATTGTCTACTGTCATTCTCGACGGCAGCGCAAGCAAGGCAAAGCATGAACACGCACTGACGTACAAGTGGTATTTCAAATCAGTACCAACCGATTCCAGGACATTGCTCTACCCTCCCGCAGATCCAAACGTTCAGTCACCGCTGGAGAGCACCTCGACTTCTGAAAAACCAAACTTCTTTCTCGATGTGGTCGGTTCCTACATAGTCTGTCTTGATGTATGCGAAGTACTTGGTAAATGCTCGAGCGATAAAGAATGCGGCAACACTGAGTGCTCAGAAGTATTCGTAGGACCATCAAAGGACATCTATATTCAGCTAACCTGGAACGACTCAAAAGCGGATCTGGATCTTCACTATATTAGACAAGGCGCAAAATACAATGAAGAAACAGAAGACTCTCCTGGCGGCGATTGCTACTTTAGAAATAGTTCCCCTGACTACTGCATACCAAAAGATGATCGCGATGATCCAACAATGGAGATTGACGATGTGAAAGGCTATGGCCCGGAAGTCATCAGCCATGACAGGCCATGCGACGATTCGTACAGGATATGGGTTACATATTACGAAGACAATGGCGAGAAAAACCCGGTTGTGGCAAAAGTCAAAGTTTTCATAAAGGGTGCCAAGGTCGCGGACTTGTCACATAAGCTGGAAGAGTGGAACTGTCACTGGCATCCAGGTGACATAAAATGGAACAACGACAAGGGCGAATTCATCGAAATCAATGGGAGCGATGGTTATATATGCAACACAGACAATCCCGAGCAATAACTCTTTGCTCCTTTCCTGACCCAGGTTGATTTTCCCTCCTCCCCAAACTCTTCGCTTTTATTGCAGATTCTCATACCCCTTTTCACGCGTTACCATGCAAGGCAAAATTATTCCATTTCCACCTCATTGTCTTGGTGTGTTTTGGTTCAGCGGAAAAGTGAATTGATCGATTCCGTCAGTGATGTGACAGATTCTTCTTGATGTATGCTCTTGATCGCGGCCACCTGTGGCTCAAAAACAGTAAACAGCCGAAAATTGATCCTATGCAGGGCGGAGACTTCCCAGGAAGGCCGGTATAGTTGAAAACCTGAAGTGAAGAGTCGATTCGGATATTACATCGCCGGTCTTAATGTTTCTCACGATCCCATAACAAGTCGTGTGAGTACGATGCAGGTTCCAGGGCCGTATGTTCACTTTTTCACCTACATACCTGTATCTCTCTCCTTCGACTTGAAAATCGAAAGTGTAGCGAATTTTCGCTTCCGTGAAATACAGTAACTCCAGGCTGCCCCGGCATTCCGTGTCTTCACAAAAGCCGCCAATGGTCACCCGGCCGAAAAGATAAGCTGCGAGAAATTCAGGATCCATTGGATTGAGAAATTTGCCGATGTTTTTTGCACCCCAGGTCACTTTAAAAAACATCGGCAGCTCACCTTGGGGCTTGTCTTGTATCTTGAAATGGTGGGTGCCGCTCATCTCTTCGTCTATCTCGAAGCCAAGCCTGCGTTCATTGATCATGTTCTTAAAAATATCGAGTCTGGACACATTACACCTCCCTCCCTACAATAGGGGCGAAAACTCGACGTTGAATGGAGTATATCCGAGAAGGCCGAATCAATAAAGAGTTTCCAAACGTTTGAAGAACGAGGTGTGTCATATGGTGAAAAGTGAGACTATGCACGTGAACAATGGTGATGGATGGCAACTCGGCCTGGTCAGGGTTTATGATCCGGTTGTCCTTGAGAAAAAACGAAAGCCGGTGGTTATCGTGCCCGGCTATGGTATGAACGGCTTTATCTTTACATACCATCCCAGCGGCAAATCCCTTTCCGAGGCCATGGCCGAGAGAGGTCTCGAAGTCTGGATAGCGAACCTGCGCGGCCAGGACCCTTCGTTTTCCACTGGAGGAGGACGTGATTTCAACCTGCAAGACCTTGCGTTGAAAGATCTGCCGGCGATTCTTAAAAGAATCACATCCGAAACTCTGACCGGCCAGGAGGACGTCGACCTGATCGGCGCCTCGCTCGGAGGGACGATCGCCTTCATATACATGGCTCTTGGTAATGGACCGGCGGTGCACGCACTCGTTGCCATCGGGAGTCCATTGCGATGGGAGGCTGTTCATCCGCTGGTCAGGATCGTATTCGGCAATGCCTTTTTGGCCGCACTGCTTCCGACAAGGGGAATCAGGAGTATGGCGAGGGTTTTCCTGCCTTTGCTCGAAAAGATGCCCTACTTGTTATCCATGTACTTGCATCCCGAACTGGTCGATTTAAAGGCTGCTCCGAATCTGGTGAGGACCGTGGAGAATCCATCCAAGGCTCTCAACTTGCAAATATCTTCATGGATCCGGAAACGGGATCTTATAATAAACGGGAATTCTCTGACCGATTCGTTTCGCCGCACAAAGTCATCCATATTATGTGTTGTGGCGAAAGGTGACGGCATCGTGCCGCGGCCCACGGCAACATCGGCCCTGAAATACTGCGATAGTGATGTGCGGGAAGTCCTGGAAATCGGAGACCGGCAGAAGAATTATGCCCACGCAGACCTGTTCGTTGGAAAGGATGCGGAACAAGATGTGTTTACTCCGATTGCCGACTGGCTGATGTCACTCGCTAGAACTTGATACGGCAGGACAGGGAAAAGGTTTGTGAAACAGGCTCGAAATACGGCGTTACAGCCACCTGCTCTCCGCCGTTCCAATCAGTGAATATGGCGGATATGCCCGCAGTAACGGCAAAGAGCCCTGCCGCTCCTGCGAAACCGACATAAACCCTTTCCAGGTTAACCATCTTGTCTCTCCTGGAGCGCACCTGGTCCGGCGTGGCGCCCTGGCGTAATTTTTTTTGATAGGCTGCATCCTCTTGCCTGTACCACACTCTTACTCCGCCTGATACGAGGGCTGACACCACGGCAGCAGTAGCAGTGGTCCAAAAGAGTGCAGTGCCTACTCCCCTGCTTTTTTCCTTTTTTGCCGGAGATCTTGATAGACTAACTTGATTCGAAACAGGTTGATTCTCGTTTTCCTTGTTCGCCCGGATTGCCTGTTTCGCCGCAGTATTCCCTTTTTCCGCAGCCTGCCTGCTTTCGAGTTTTGAAATGCTTTTCCCAAATGGTTTTTTGGCGCCGGTCTTCGATTTTGGAGAAGCAGCTTTTGATTTGGCGGCCCCTTGACTCTTTTCTTTCAAACCGGAAGCCCCGGCCGTTTCTTCCAGGTTGACTGCATTTTGTTTTACACCAACAGCATGTTGTATTTCCATGTTGGTTGCCGGTTTTTCAAACACCAATGTCCTCTTTCTGTGTTTCCTGGTCTTGGTGATCTGTACGGCCAAACCAATACCCGGCCCGGGATCGGCCGTGACGACATATACGTGATCTCCCCCGGGTATTTTCAATTGATAGGTTCTGCGTTTGCTCAGGACTAATTTGCGGTCGAAAGGCAATGGCGCGCCCCTGCCGGGTCTCATGGTGAGTTTTTGACGGGCGACCAGCCCGTCGTCGGATGCCACTACGAGCGTATTGAAACCCGGAATTTTTTCGCCTTTTTTGAACATCCGGCAAATCTTGATGTTTATGAGCAGTGGGCCGGTTGCCTTTATGGTTATCGCCTCTCCCGGGCTTATCTGCATGAAGTCGATGCGCTTGCCTTTCCTCTCGGCAGCCAGCTTTTTTCCAGGAAATTCAACCCTGACATGCACAGGGCCGGCAAGGGCCTGCGGAACAATCGAGGTGCACAGAAAAGCATAAACAAGCATTGTCGTAAACTTAATGTTCATTTCAATCCTCCATTGCAGATCTTTATCTGTAATTCAATAGCGTCAGGCTAGTACATATTATATATGGGAGTCAACCCATATTCGTCCCGGGGTCTATTATTGCCTGATATGCATCTTCCTTTCTCTTGCCGAACCTATACGCATGAGCGTCATGGCCGTAAGAAAGAAAAACGCAGCAAGGATGAAAGCTGCTCTGGGCCCTCCCAGTTGATAGGAAGCCAAGCCTATCCATGGAGCCAGCAGGCCCCTCAAGCCAACCAGTGTAACGTGGACACCCTGGTACATGCTGGAGTCCTCTTCTCCTGCAAAGTATATGCTGCCGAGGCTCCATGCCACTTGAACACCTGCCATGGCCAGACCGAATATACCGTAGGCCGCCATGACCCATAATAGGCCGTTTTCTTTGGACCAGGTTGAGAAAAGCAGTAGAACCGGGAACAACAACAAGAATCCAAAAGTGGCGCTGCAAAAGCGCCACGGGTGCAATCTATCAAGCACCATGCCCAGAACCGGCGCCAGTAATACCATGCCCAGTTGTCCGATCAGGCCCCGGGTGAACCCATATTGAGAATAATCCGAGTGCAGGTAGTCGGCAAAATATATCGGCATGACCGGCAATAATAGTATGAAGCCGCAGCCATATACGAAAAATGCGGATTCGAAAATAAAGAAGTCGTTTTTTTTCTTTAAGATAAGCACCGCATCTTGGAATGGTTGCAGCAATTTTTGCCAGACTGCGCGGCGGGTCGTGTCCGGTTCTATTCTTTTTCTGGGTTCAGCAGGAATGCTTGCCAATATGTAGCACTGAATGAAACCCGTAATGCCTGCAAGGGCGAAAAGTTCCTGAAAAAGCCATGGATCCTGATCCAGGAGTTTACCTGCAAAAAAGGCAACCACGGTTGCCACGCCTACCTGGGTTGAAACGGCCCACCCGAACAATCTGCCTCGATGCTTGGTACGATAGTTGGATTGGAAAATGGCATTTTGGGCAGGCTCTATGATGGAGGCTGCTGCAGAAACCAGCAGCAGGAACGGGATCAGGATTTCCGACGAAGTGATTAAAAAGGATGCCAGCAATATCAGCCTGCCGAATATTCCTGCACCCAGCAGAAAAGGCCTTTTTTCCCGGCCCTGCATGGCTTGTCCCCAGTGGACTGCAAATAGATTGGCGAGAGGCCATAAGGACACTATTATGGTCAACTGCCAGGCTGGAGCCCCCAGGGTCTTTCGTGCTACAAAGTCGTGTAGAATGTAGATTCCGTAGGTTATACCGTTGGAGAACGAAGCCGCCAGGTGGTACCTGAACGTGAGTGATTCGAGAGAATTTGGTGTAAGTTGAATTGAAGTACCCTGGTCTTTTCTTAGAGGTTTCAAATGGAACTTTTCCGGCTTTTTAATTCTCAGTCTCTTTCTGCTTTTCGCTTTCTGCACTCATTCAGCGTTGAAGTATAACTTTTAACCCTGATTCCTGTCATTTCAAAACAGCAACGACACAATTGTAATGCATCTTTAATACAAGAGCATGGATAACCTGGAAATTTCATCCAGTGACAAGGTCTCGCCTCTCCTCTTGGGATCTATTCCGGCTTTGGTCAATAGTTGCCTGGCACAGTCGAGATCTTGGCACAGACTATTCGAGACAAGAGCTTTCGCGAGCATCTTTCTTCTCTGGGTGAAGGCCGTGGCAACTACTTTTCTGAACATCGCCTCGCTCGGTATTTCGATCCTTGGCCTATCGAGAGGAGTGAGCTTTATGACCGAAGAAGATACCCTGGGCCTCGGCACATAGGCATCCGGCGGTAAATCGAACATTTTTCGTACATCCATGAAGGCATGAAGAAGCAGGGTTAACCTTCCGGCCGCCCTGGACCCGGGGGTTGCACACAGCCTGTCCGCCACCTCCTGCTGAATGCCCAGGATTGCGTTACTGAAGAGCCGTCTCTGCTCGAATAGATTCAACAAGATAACAGAGGTAATCATGTAGGGCAGGTTGCCGACTACGACGAGATCTGCCGGGTCAAGAGGCGGTACGCCTGGAACATTCTCCAGATCCAGAGCCGATGCATCCATGTTGATTATCTCGACATTGTCCAAAGACGGCATGAGATTAAGCATTTCACGGGACAAGGATTCGTCTTTTTCGATTGCTATGACTCTTTGAAATCTTTCGGCCAGCAAGTGAGTTAGATGCCCGAGACCAGCACCTATCTCAAGAGCGGTTTTGCACATGGTCTTGGCTGCGACATGCGCGAATTTCAATGCAAGTCCTCGATCCGATAAGAAATTTTGACCCATGGATTTTTTGGGGGTTAGGCCGCGTGCCTTGAGGAGCCTTGCCGGGCTTGGATATCTTTTCACAACAGCGCCCTGGCTGATGCCTCTATTTCCAGACTCGATAATTCATGCCTTTCAAGCTTCCTTTTTCCCGCCACGGCTACCATTGCCGCATTGTCCGTACACAGGTCCGGTGGCGGCAACAAGATATCGATTTTCGTTTCCTTTGCCACGTCAGTAAGGGCCGTACGCAGCTCCTTGTTTGCCGCAACGCCTCCTGTTGCAACAATTGCTCTTGGCGCCTCCTGCCCGATGGCAAGCCGGACTCTGTATAGTATCGCATCTATCACTGCTCCCTGAAATGATGCAGCCAGGTCTTCAATGCCCCTACCGGTTGGTATGCCGTTCTTTTCGATGTGCCGCCTGAATGCGCTTTTCAAACCCGAGAATGAGAAGTCCAGCGAGCCCTTTAGGGGAATATCCCTTATGAGCTTAATTGCATGCTTGTCTCCTTTTGCAGCCAAGGCGGCTATTTTGTATCCGCCTGGATAGCCGAGCCCCAGCATCTTGGCCGCCTTGTCAAAGGCTTCACCTGCAGCATCATCCCTGGTAGCGCCAAGCAGCTTGTAATCACCGGGACCGCTTACCCTGAAAATAGATGTATGACCGCCTGAGATGACCAGGCCCAGATGTGGATATGGAACAGGCCTTTTGAGGAGGTGCACTGCAGACAGGTGACCGTCCAAGTGGTTCACGGCGACGAACGGGATTTCTTTTGATTTGGCCAGCGCCTTTGCAAACTCCAAGCCCACCAGCAGGGAACCGATAAGGCCCGGCCCAAAAGTTGCCGCAATACCATCCAGGTCTTCTACCGTGACCCCGGCATCTTCCATTGATTTCCTGACTGCAGGAAAAATGTTCTTGATGTGATTTCTGGACGCTAGTTCAGGCACTACGCCGCCATATTCCGCGTGAACCGAGTCTTGTGAAAAAACAATGCTCGACAGGCACTGCACGTCCTTGATTATTGCCGCCGCAGTGTCATCACACGAAGTCTCTATTCCCAGAACAATCAACCGTAACAACTCCCTGACATTAAAGTGGTTGTCGATGACGACCGTATTGCTTCACTTTTTCTCCGCTCCGGCTCGCCTTTTGAAGCATCATACAAGTGTCTTACCCGAGCCTGGATCAGCCCGGTTTAACGGGTATCCTCCTTCCTTTCCAAAGCCGTGATGTTGATATCATGAACTACTTCGAAGTATTTGCTCTTTGTCGACACAAATATGCGTTTTCCACCGGTATCCTTTTTGCGACAGAACCGGCAAATCATTCCATATCTTTAAGGATAGCCCTGATATCATCGGCGTACCTACCCTTGGGGTCCAAGGCGAGGTACTTCTCATATGCCCGTTTTGCCTCCTTATTGTTGCCAAGGGTTTGGTATACCGCGCCGAGGGTAAGTTGCAGCGAAGCATCCCTCGGGGAGATGAGCAATCCCTTTTTCAGGTAGTAAAGGGCCTTTTTGTTCCGGTCCAACTCGTTGTACAGGTTGCCCAGGGCCCGGTAAACTGCAACTCCTCTGGGAAATATGGCAAGCGCCTTTTTGTATTCTTTTATTGCCTTTTTTTGATGTCCCGCGTTCCACAGTTTCTTACCTTCCCGCAAGTGTTCCCTATAGAGCTCGATTGGTTTCTTGGACACTGCATCGGCTATCGCACTCGGAACCGGAACCAATGGAACCGCCTCTTGATGTTGTTTTTCGTTAGCATCTTGGATCGCCTGTGTATTGTTCTTTGTCCGTGCTGTACTTGGTGCACTGGTTGACATCGCAGGCTCTTTGGAATTTTCCTCTGGCTTTGAAACTGTTGAATCAGGTGACTCATGGACCACCGGATTGCCGGCATCCACTACTGCTACTGCGGGATTTCTTGTCTCAATCGATATGCCTTTGTTTTCAAAGGTTCGATTCTTGATTGCTCCGAAATAGACCAGTACCCCCACTACTATTATTGCAAGAGCCCATAATAATTTGCTCGAGGATTGTGTTTCTTCCTTGGAAACCACGCCGGGTCTTTTCGCGGTTTGCAATTGCCGTACCGGCTTCAGGGCAGCACCATCCTTGGATTTCGCTTTTTCTTTCATGGCTTGTGCAGACCGTGTTTCTTCATCCTGCTTGGTGTCAGTCTTGGCGGCCCCTGATTTTTCCGCTTCCTTTTTGCTTTCTTCTTCCGCCGGCATTTCTTCTTTTTCAGCAGGCGTTGCTTTTTCATCCCTTGGAAGAGCGGCCTGTACCGGTTCTTCAGTTTTTGAAACAGGAACTGCCTGGCCGGCTTCCTCTTCGACTTGCCCGGGCTCGTTGGTTTCGGCTTCAGCCGGCCGGTCGGGTTCTTTGGCAGGTAGCGGTGATACGGACTTCTCACCCGTGGAACGGATAAAGGCCTCGAAGTACAATCTTGTCAGTATGTTGAGGGTGGACACCTCGTCAAGGTCACTTGCATCGATAACTTGTTGAAGGGATTTTTTCCCGTCTATCATATCCAGGATTTCCGTTACTTCCGGTGGAAGTATGTCCCTGGAACGGGTCATCCTTTCCTTGTCCTGGTCGAAAATGCTATCCAGCGGAGGCAGCTCGGAACAAAGGCGTTCCCATTCGTCTATGCGCCTCATTCCCTCCATCAGCAAGGCCTGGCTGGACAACCCGATACGCTCCGTCCTGTCCACGTCTTTGAACAACAGTGAGAACGTTCCTCTTGAGAGCATCAGCATTCGGTACATCGCGCGTTCACCGGAATATTTTCCCAGCTCGGCGTCAATGACCTTCCCGTCTTTGAAGTAGATCGAGCCCTCCTGGTTGTCGCTTTCCAGTGTAATGACCCCGGATTTCCGGCCCAGTTCGACGGTCTGGATCAGGTCGACAAGCGCCATGTCGGAGAGATCGCCCGAAAATTGCGCTTTTCCCTCTTTTTTCCCTATCTTCTCCTTGTCGTGTTTCTCCAGCAGCAGCTTGACCCGTGTAAGTATTTCCTTGACGTAAATAGGCTTGGTAAGGTAGTCCTCCACTCCCATTTCAAGTCCTCGTACCTTGTCCTGCAAGGTTTTTTGCCATGTAAGGAAGATGAAGGGTATCTGGGCTGTTTTCTTGTCGGCCTTTAGTCTCGAGCAAAACTCGAAACCATCCATTTCAGGCATCTTGGTATCAGAAATGATAAGGTCGGGCAGGTCTGCAGCTATTTTTTCCATTGCATCCACGCCGTTGAGAGCAGTGGTTATTGCGTACCCCTCCTTGCGCAGACTGACCTCCAGGATGCGTTGGCTCTTAATGTCGCTGTCTACAATAAGAATTTTTTTCTTGCTCACTTCCATCCCCCAATGCCCCTAAAGAGAAGTCACATCGCCTCTACACCGGGGCCTTTTGTCAGGACGTTAAAATAGATTACCACGTGTGATTAACACAAGGCAAGTACATGAAATAATTAATCTTGGAAATAATAATAAGGTTGTAAATCGAGGATCTTCTGAAAAATCGTTTGTTCAGAATCTTGTAGAGAAATTTGAAGCTGCTCTGCTAGAACAGGCCCGTAACCTTTCCGGTTTCCACATCAACGTCCACGCGCCTGAACGCCGGGTTGGAGCTGGTTCCGGGCATCAGGCTGATGTCTCCGGCCATGGGGCAGATGAACCTTGCCCCGCCATAGGTCAGGAAGTCCCTGATGTGAAGAGTCCATCCCTTGGGAACTCCCTTCATCGACGGGTCATGGCTCAATGACAAGTGAGTCTTGACCATCATGGTGACATAATCCTTGAACTTGGGATCGGATTCGAATTTCTTGAGTTTGTCTTGCGCCACAGGAGAATAGCTCACGCCGTCCGCGCCATATACTTCTTTGGCTATCCGTTCGACTCGCTCGGAAAGCGGTGTCTCCAGATCGTACAGGAACTTGAAGTCTACCTTGTCATTGCAGGCATCTATGACCGCGTCAGCCAATTCGAGAGCACCTTCACTGCCGTACTGCCAGTGCTGTGACACGGCGACCCTTGCCCCTGCCTGTTCGCCGGCCTTTCGGACCATGTCGATCTCGGCCTTGGTGTCTGTATGGAATTGGTTGATGCAGACGACCGGGTTGATGCCGGCCTTTTTCACTGTCGCAATATGGTGCCTCAGGTTTTCGAGGCCGGCTTCCAGCCACTTCAGGTTTTCCTTGCCGTATACCTCCTTGAGGTCTTTGCCTGGTGCCCAAAGCGGGGCCCCGGCCGATACGCCATGGCTCTTGAGGGCCCGGATGGTGGCCGTGATGACCGATACATTGGGAATGTTGCCCGAGTACCTGCACTTGACATTCCAGAATTTTTCAAACCCGATGTCGGCTCCGAATCCGGATTCGGTAATGTGGTAGTCGGCCAGCTTCAGGCACATCCTGTCGGCCACGACCGAGGACTGGCCGACGGCTATGTTGGCGAACGGTCCTGCGTGGACGAATACCGGTTGGCCTTCAAGGGATTGCAACATATTCGGGTTGAGGGCCTCCTTCATCCATGCCGTCATGGCCCCGGCTACTTCCAGGTCCTCTGTGGTAATGGGTTTGCCCCTCTTATCGTAGGCAACGACAATGTCACCGATACGCTTTCTGAAATCCTTGAGGTCACTGAATATGGAGAGAATGGCCATTACCTCGGAAGAGACAGCTATTCCAAACTTGGAAGGCATGACCATACCATTTTTTCTCGGGCCGAGACCGATAATGATCTCGCGAAGCGCGTGGGCGCAGTAATCGATTACCCAGCCCATCTCCACGTTCTTCGGGTCTATGTCAAGTCTTTTCAGTCCTCTCTTTTCAAGGAACTTGTCGCTCCGGATGCTCTCATGGTGCAGCCTGGAGGTAAGAGCTACCATGGCCAGGTTGTGGGCGTTCATCACCGCGTTGATGTCACCGGTCAGTCCCAGGGAAAACTCGGTTAACGGAATGCACTGCGACAAGCCGCCACCGGCCGCAGATCCCTTGATGTTCATTGTAGGTCCACCCGAGGGCTGCCTTATTGCGGCGGTTACTTTCTTGCCTCTCTTGCCCATACCCTGGATGAGACCAAGGGTTGTGGTGGATTTGCCCTCTCCAAGCGGAGTCGGGGTTATTGCGGTCACCTCGATGAATTTACCGTCAGGCTTGTCCTTCAAGCGATTCAGTACATGGGTATAGTCCACCTTGGCTATGTACTTTCCATGCGGCAACAACTCTTCGTCAGATATGCCTAGCTCTTCTGCAAGCTGTTGCGATGTCTTCATACGGCTCTCGGCTTCGAGAGCAATCTCCCAGTCTTCGTGTTTGGTCGGATCAAGGGCCATGGAATCCTCCTTCCTCTTATTTACCGGTTAGTTACTGGTCAGCAAAAGTTCCAACTCAAATGATCACCTTTCACCAATTGCGAAGACGGAAGTTACTTCTTTGACATAGTCCGTGTCAACCCTGTGTTTCAACATGTGATAGCCGAATTAAAATGTCAGTAGGAAGGGAATTCGTTCCATTCGGATTCAGGCTGTTCGCAACGATTCCAGGGACGTTGCCCCTGGAATCGTTGGTACCGAACGATCCCCCTCGCCCGCTCTGCGGGAGAGGGGGACAAAAGGGGGTGAGGGCGGTGGAAAGCCGGCCTGGTCCA
>JAADFL010000170.1 GCA_013152945.1 Deltaproteobacteria bacterium
GTCAGACAGGGGCAACGCCCCTGGAATTGTTGCGAACAGCCTGAATCCGTATGGGACGAATCCCCTTCCTACTGACATTTTAATTCGGCTATCACAATCTTTTAGGCAACCTTGACACCCGGAACAGCCTCTGCATACATTAGACTAATAATTTTGGTGTTTCGATCGGGGCCAAGAAAATGATTGAGTTTTGGAAATACCATGGTACGGGTAATGACTTTATAGTCATCGATGACTTCGAAGGTGAGATTGAGCTCGGTTCTTCTGTTATTGCCCGATTTTGTGATAGGCATTTCGGAATCGGCGCCGATGGTTTACTCATGGTTCGAAAAGATTCAAAGCACGGTGATTTCAGAATGGATTATTGGAATTCGGATGGAAGCTCGGCCGAGATGTGCGGCAATGGCATAAGGTGCTTTGTAAAACACATAGTTGATATGGGATTTGTGCGAGGACCTGAAATCATCGTACAGACAAGGGCCGGTCCGAAGAGATGCAAGGTATTTGCAGATGAAATGAGAAACACGGTGGAGCAGGTGGAGGTGGACATGGGGCCGGCCGAGGTGTTGAATGGTGTATCGGGAGTTCCAACCAAGGCTCTTGATTCCTTGTGGTTGACTACAGACCACGGGAAGATGGAATTCAAGCGGGTATCAATGGGCAACCCACACGCAGTTACATTCGATATCGGCCCGGACGCTGAAACAGCATTGACAATAGGCCCGATGATGGAAAAGAATCCGGCCTTCAAGCACGGAACCAATGTAGAGTTTGCAAAGATCGTGTCTGGTACTGTCTTGGAATTGGCGGTCTGGGAACGGGGTTGTGGCCTGACGTTGTCGTGCGGCACAGGTGCCTGTGCAGCGGCGTTGGCTGCCGTGGTTGCAGAAAAGATGGAGGCTGGAAGGGATCTGGAAATTATTTTGCCTGGTGGAAGGTTGAATGTAAACATCGAGCCGGATTTTTCACATATTTGGCTGAAAGGACCGGCTGTTCGGGTATTCAAGGGGCAAGTAAGAGGCTTTGAGGACATTTTATGACTCCAGGTACGGTAAAATTATTCATAGCAGCCACTTACGACCAGGAAAGGGAGCAGTACAAGAAATGGTCCGAGGAGGAGGGCCTGCAAGCTGATTTAGCTGAAACTGCAGCGGACCTGCTTGGAAAGCTTTCAAAAAATAGAGTGGATATCCTCATCCTGGAATCCCGAATCGCAGCCTTGGGACCTGTTGAGTTTATAGAGGGCCTGTGCGCCAAGATTCCGGAAATGTACATCGTGCTCATTCTTGAGCCCGGACAGGAGGAGGTGGCGGCTGATGCTCTTAAAACCGGGGCCAAGGATTGCTTGGAACGCCCTGTTTCAAGGCATGATTTTGTCAAGGCCATTTCCAGAATTCTCGAGGAAAGACGAATCGCCCTGGACAGGAAGAGACTGGAACAGGAGTCGAATGAAAACAGGACCAGGGCTGCAGTACTAAGGAGGACTGTTTCAATTCTGGACCGGTTGGACGTGGAGGATGTTCTGGAGCAATTTCTTGCACTGGCAATGGACGAGACAGGATCCCAGGGTGGTTCGATTTGGTTGGCTGATTCCTCGGTTCCCGGGTTATTCAACGTGGCCGTGTTCAGGGGATTGGTGCCTGCAGAAGATAGAAGGGGATTCTACAGGGGCGAGAGAGCACTGCCCCCTGGAGTTCTCAAAGGAGAGGCCAGCTTTGGGATCGGCCCGGGGGGAATGCCTGATGCTTCTTGTCTGTTGGCGTCGATCAAAGACAAGACAGGTTTAAAGGGGCTGTTGAGACTTTCCGGCAAGTTGGGTAAACCAGCTTTCACCGAACAGGATAGATTGATAGTCCAGGATATTGCAGACGCCGTGTCAGTAGGCCTTCGGAATGCAAGGCTTGTGGAGACCCTGAAAAGAAAGATGCTCCAGGATTTCGAAGTACCGGCCTATAATTTGAACTATTTCATGGATTATACCTCAAAAGAGGTGTACAAGGCCCGGAGATACGGCAGAACTTTCTCCATGGCCGCCTTGAAAATCGAAAATTATCACCTCCTGGAAGAATCGATGGAACCCGGTGAACTGACATCATTGATAAGAGCCGTGGCGGCCGAGATTGGCGTGGTGATTCGGGATTCGGATGTACTGACAAGGGTGGATAAGGAGACATATTTTCTCTTGTTGCCCGAGACGGATTACCTGGGCTCGATGATGTGCCTGGAACGTATCTTACGGAGATTGCAATTAAGGGGTATGTTGGCCCCGTTACGCGGCCGTCCGCCGATTTCTCTTAGTATGGGAACCGCGGCTTTTCCGAGAGACGGCGACGGATATAAATCCCTTGTGGTCAAGTGCAAGTTGCGAATGGAGGAGGTCAGGAAGAGTCTCTATCGGAAGCTGCATCTGGAAGAGCTCGACTTCTGGGATTCGGTCAAGGTATTGTTGACACATGAAAGCGAGGACAAGATAAAAGAAATGACGGGAGTCAGGGAACCTGTGTGGAGTTGGATTTTTGACGGGAACGCCCCAAAAATGAGTTTGATACAAGACGAACTGGCTTTGGAGCTGTCACGTAACAAAGATCTCAAGGGTATCATTTTTTTAGGCGTGGAACGAGTGAGTGATGATCTTGCTTTCTTGGGAAGGTACCCGGAAATGGAAGGCTCCAAGATGAAGATGTTCATCTTGGGTAAGAGGGCTGTCAACCAATGGCGGTTTCCACTCGTGACCCCATTGGCGATACCCGACATCGATGCAGATGCCAGGTGCTGTGATTTCGTATTGTTTTTTTCCGAGGCGGGTGCCTATGCCTGTCTCGAGGACAAGCAGGAGCACGGGCGGGTCTTCCATTCATCTGATACGACGTTGGTCGCCAGGTTGATCGCCAAGTTGCAGGAATACTATAAATTGCAGAGGCAATTTTAATGCCGGGGCGTAAAATAGTAGTAATCGCGGATCCTGATCCCAGAAATTCCGAGCGCCTGAGCCGCATAGTGCAAAATTCCGGGTACACACCCGTTCATGCCGCTGGCATTGAATCCATTATGGAATCTGTAACCCTGCATGTGCCGTCCCTGCTTGTTTTCGATGATGCATGTGCAAGTGGTGATGTTGGAAAGGTATTCCGGGCCATGCGAACCGACCCGGCTGTTTCCCACGTTCCCATCGTGGTCCTGGCCGATTCCATGGAGGATGATATTCCCTATTTCGACAGGGCCAGGGACTCTGTTTTGCTGAAGCCGTACAACCTGGATGAGGTATCGGCAAGGATCAGGAATACGCTGAACAGGTTGAGTACTCCCAAGGAGGATGCAGAAACTTTGCACGAACTGAAAGGAGATATTCATCAGGTTGGTATTCCGGATTTGTTGCAGGTATTTTGGTCGAATAAGAAAAGTGGTGTACTCGAGCTCGCAGGGCCCCGGGGAAAGGGGAAGATAGCCCTGTACGACGGGGCCCCGGTCAATGCCGAAGCAGGGTCAGTTGCCGGGGAGAAGGCATTGTTCAGGCTTTTATCCTGGAGGTCCGGGAGGTTTTCCTTCAGAGAGGGCGAACCAGGTGGTGCACAGACGTTACATGGTTCCCCGGAAGCCATGATCATGGAAGGAGTGCGCCAGAACGATGAACTTCGGCGCATTGGATCGACACTGCCTGCACTCAATGACTACCTCGCCTTGTCAATATCCGTTGATGCCCTTCCCCTGGGACTTCACCCCGTGACCCGGGAGGTCGCATCGCTTCTGGATAAGCCGATGACCTTTGAAGACGTATTGGACAAGACAAGGGCGACTGATTACGAAACCGTGCAAGCGGTTCTGACCCTCATGGAAGGAGGGTTGCTTAGGAAGATCAGGGAATCCGCTCCGTTTAGGATCCCGTTGCTGGTGGAGTCCCAGGTCGTATTGGCCCTTAAGACGAGAATCAGGGAAAGATACAGGGGCCAGGCAGGCAGAAATTCGTTGAAGGTCATACTTGTTTCCACGAACAGAGAAATGGTTTTGGAATTTTTGGGCGGGCTTGCTTCCAGGACCGGTTTCAGCCGTGATTCCAGGTTGGCCGCAAAAAAAGACCGCAATGCAATGGCAATAGGCACGGTCGGCACTCTCAGGTTGGACGATGCAACGAACCTTGTGTTGTGGTCTGCTCCGGCCGAACCCGCGTTTAAGCCTCTGTGGCGTCCCTTCTTGGACGGATCAATCGGAATTCTTTTCCTGGTGGAACCCGGTCGGGACAAGGGCGCGGATACTTTATACGATGCATATGATTACTTTTACGGTGATGCCGGGTTGCCTGCAGCCATCGTTTTAATGGGCAAGGAAAGCGGACTTGATGAGGCCATGGCCTTCTTGGATGGACTGCCCATGTTCGAAATAGGTAAAGATGGTTCGGCGAAGGCACTTGCACAGATTTGCCGGGTCGCTGCCAGGAAAGGTGTTGTTCGAGACTCCAATGGTTGATTCAGCCGATTTGAAGAGATATAGGAAAAGGGAATTTGTCAGGATCCCCCTGCGAATCATTATCGGCCTCTTGCTTTTTTCGTTACCTGCCGGTGGTCCCCAAGAACTGTATAGTGTACTGCCGGGCCAGGTGTTTGGAATCATCTTCATTCTGCAGATCGTGATGGAACGTATAATCCAGGCTCCCGACATAGGTGGAAGAAAGCTTGACCAGGGATCGTTCGTTGTGGGATGGCTCGGTCATGCCGTTACTTTCCTGGTAACCGTGGGAGACTATTTCCACTTCCATTCGATCAAATGGAGCATGGCCTGGCTCGTTGCCGGAATAATACTGGTAATCATCGGGCAAACGATAAGGATAGCGGCCATCAGGACTTTGGGAAGGTTCTTCACTCCAACGGTTAGGGTGCATTCCGGCCACAAAGTCGTGAAAAATGGTCCATACGCATATGTAAGGCATCCGAGCTATACCGGGTTATTGTTGTTGAACCTAGGATATGTCACCATGTTTGCGAGTATCTTCGGATATGTAGCTTTCATTTTGTTCAACGTCCCTGCCATCATCAACAGGATACAGGTCGAGGAGAAGGCCCTGGTCAGGAAGTTGGGTAATGATTACAAGGCATATCGAAGACATGTAAAAAGGTTGATACCATACTTGTATTGACGGATTGAAAACTCAAGCCGGCAGAGGTGGAAATGAGCGACATTGCAGGAAACTCCGGCACCGAATCGATTGAATCGGCTGAAAGGCTCAAGAGAATAAAGAGAAGAAGAATAGTGCTTACACCGGTCAGGTGGCTGTTCGGGATGCTGATATTTTCTTTACCAGCACTCGGTCCGCAGAATTTGTATACGAAATTGCCTGGAATGGTCTTTGGAGCATTGTTTTTCCTCCAGCTCTTGTTGGAGAGATCGTTGCAGGCTCCGAATGTTGGGGGGCAAAAGAAGGATCGGGCCTCGTACTTCTGGGGTTGGCTGGGATACTATGCAACGTTCGCGGTGTCGGTAATTGACTGGAAGTGGTTTCCGGTCGGGTGGAAACCATGGGCCTGGAACATGTACTGGATTTGGGCGGGAATCGGATTGTTTATTTTGGGCCAGGGATTGCGTGTGATCGCAATCGTTACACTGGGCCGTTTCTTTACGGCCCATGTAAGAGTACACAAGGACCACAAGGTTATTCAGCACGGTATTTATGCGTACTTGAGGCATCCCAGTTACACCGGTATGCTTCTGGTGGCGCTTTCATACGTGACATTGTTTGCAAGCGCCTATGGTTACATTGCATTCTTTTTATTCGACCTGCCGGGATTGCTTAACAGGATAAGAATCGAGGAAAAGGTCTTGAGAAAGGATCTGGGCCGGGATTACCGGGATTATTGCAGCCGGGTGAAAAGGCTTATTCCATTTGTCTATTGAAGTTACATTTATTGGAAACCGAAAACAAAGGCTTGAAGTAATTCTCGATAGTAATATGCAAAAGACGACATTATTATTGATAACTGTTTTAGGTACCCGTCGATGTGAAATTTGGTGCAACCTTTCATGCCCTTGATGCTCTTACCTGAACGTGAGAGGATTTCTTATAATGGAGCGGACCGATCTGCGAGTTGTTCATGGTTCGGGAGAGGGCAGCCTTGAGGATCTATCAGACGATGACCTCATGCGCCTTGCAAAGGCGGAACGCAAGGAAGCCTTCGAGGTGCTTATCAGAAGGCACCAAAAACTTGTGCTGGGATTTGCGGATCGCTTCTTTTGCGATCATAGCAAGAGTTGGGATGTGGCCCAGGATGTATTTCTATGTCTTTGGGATGAACGTCAAAGGTACGAGCCTCGCGGCCGTTTCAGATCCTATTTGGTGTCCATGACGATCCACCGGTGTCATTTCATTGCGAGGAAACAAAAGAACCGGGAGAAGAAGCTTTCCGAGTTGACCAGGCAGAGGCAGTCGCATGATGAAGAAAGTGACATGCCTGTCGATCAACTGCTGGAAATGGAGCGTTCGCGTGAAGTGCGCGAAAAATTGCTCGCCCTTTCGGAACGTACACGTGATATTATCATCTTGCGTTTCACCCAGGAGCTTACATTGGATGAAATAGCCTCGGTAACGGATCTTCCGCTCGGAACTGTGAAATCCCATATTTTCAGGGGATTGAGACAGCTTTCTAAATTATTGGCTGGGGTGCCGAAATGACATGTCCCAAACATGAAGATATCGTGAAATATGTAGCTGGATTGCTCGACGAAGAGTATGCAGCCAAGTTGGAGGGCCACCTGGCGGAATGTAGACAGTGCAATCAGGTTTACCAGGAGTTGAGCAATATCACCGGCAGACTTGCGCCTGATCCGGGGGAATTCAATGACCAGGAGTTTGCCGGGGATATTATGACGCTGATAAGGCTGAAGCGGCCCAAGATAGAGCGTCCCGGTTTCCCGCGAAAATTCTTCCCCAAGAAATGGCTTGCACCGTTCGCAGCCGCTTGTGCGGCTGCGGCATTGCTCCTCGTGATTTGGCCCAACAACCGGCTTGATGAATCTACGGGTTTTACAGCCCGGGGGGGGATGACGCCCGGGAAAGACAGATGGGTGTCCCTGGAGGTATTCCGGCCATCTCCAGGTGGTGGCTATCATCCGGTTACAGACAGGATAATGCCACATGACGCCCTTGCATTTGCTTATGTCAAGCAAAGGGCGGGAACATTCCTCTCTTTTTTAATGGTTTTCGCTGTCGACGAGACCGGCCGGGTTTATTGGTATTATCCGGAGTATTCCAGGGAAGACGAAAATCCTCATAGTATATACATCGGCTCTGGAAGCGGCAGAGCTTCACTCCCGGATGAAATCAGACATGACTTCAAAAAAGGCCTGTTACGCATTTTTGCAGTATTCTCGAAGGGACCGCTCTATGTCCGGCACATCGAGTCCGTGGTCTCAATGGATCTTAAAAAGGCCGGTTCACTCGAGAATTTGGAACGACTGGCTTTGAAGGATACCGGCCAGCAGAGCATACTTGTCACTGTGAGCAGGTAGTAATCAAGAGGAGATGGGGTGGCGAAAGTTGAAGTTTGATGCTGCATGCGTTATGGCCGCGTTATTCCTGGGCTTGCCGGGACCGGGAATCTGTTCCGGAAAATCGGGACAGGCTCCCGGAAAAGAGCGCCTCTTCGCACTGGCTATTGGTTGTAATCACTCTCTAGATCCCGACAGTCCGCCGCTGAGATATGCAGATGACGATGCAGTACAAAATGCGCAACTACTGGTCCAACTTGGAGCCAGGGTTGTCTTGCTTGTAAGGCTCGATTCTGAATCACGGGCACTCCACCCCAAAATACCTGATACTCCGCCCACAAAGAACGCTGTTTTCAAGGCCATGGAAAAGCTCAACAAGCTCATGTCAGCCTCCCGCAAAAAGGGTGAAAGACCTGTATTCTACTTTTTCTATAGCGGCCATGGAGATGTCGAGAACAACGAAGGCTTTGTGCATCTCGAAGATGGCCGCCTGACTCGGAGTGATTTACTGGATTTGCTGGGCGGTTCAAAGGCGGACACGAATCATGTCATCATCGATGCGTGCAAATCGTATTTTCTCGTGTTCGACCGCGGCCCCGGTGGAACCCGGAGCCCTCGAAGGGGTCCTCTACTGGGTGAGTCACGCACCCTCCCAGGGAACACCGGTGTAATGCTGTCTACGTCATCTGCTGCCGACAGCCACGAATGGGAGGCATTCGGTGCAGGCGTATTCAGCCATGAGCTGCGCTCCGCCCTGCGCGGAGCGGCCGACTTGAACATGGACGGCGCCATCACATATGAAGAAGCCGCCGCCTTTGTGTGGGTTGCAAATTTTGCAATTCCAAACAGGCGGTTTAGGCCGGACTTTTTCTCACGTCCTCCCGGTGGCAAGGACCCGGCCAAAGTCGTCCTGGTAAGGATACAAGGAGCTAAAGGGACCCACCTATTGGCAAACAATGCGCCACCGGGACACTGGTACGTGGAAGATGCCCGGGGACAACGCCTGGTCGATGCTCACTTGGACAAGGGGGCGAGCGTGAATTTGTTACTACCCGCAGGAAGCCCGCTCTTTGTTCGCCTTCCAATGACCGGCGAGGAAATCGAGTTGCCCGGGAAAGGGGTAATCAGGCTGGCAGAGGAGAAAAGGCGCAAGGTAGAGGATGTGCGTACCCGTGGCGCAGAGCATGTCGCATTCCGCGAACTCTTCAAAAAGCCTTTCGACGGCAAGGCGTTGAAGATGTACCGTTCCCATATCCCTGATGTGGATCTCATGGACCTGCAGAAAAAACCGGCCGATCTAACATGGGTCAGAAGGAGCCTTGGTATAGTAGCCTTGGCCTTGGGAGCGGCCGGAGGCACATTGACCGGCTTGGCCGCCGTGAAGCATGACAGCGTCGGGCCCGGAACAAGCGGATCTGCCAGGAGCGAGCTGAATGCACGGATAAAATCTTATAACGAGGCGGCGGTCTCCTGTTACGCTTTGGCAGGTGCAAGTCTGGTCGCATATCTGCTATGGACCTTTTGGCCCCAAGGCGATGTAGACATTGGTGTAATGAGTTCCAAGGGGACAGGTATCAATCTGTCGGTGGAGTTTTGATGCGAAGCTCGTGGGGCATTGGATTGCTGCTGACGCTGTCGAACATGGCCTGTATTCCGGAGTCTCCGATAGAAGGCGCTCCCTGCGGATGTCCGGGTGGATACGAATGTTGCGAAACACTGGGAACATGCGTTCGAGCCGGGAGTGATTGTCCGGATACCTATCCGGCTTCGAGCGCCCGGGCCTGCAAGCAAGACCAGGATTGCCCGCAAAACGAGCTCTGCCTGGGCTGGCTCGTGGACAAAGATATGGCAGGTCCGATGGAGTGCCGTCACGAGTGCGAGGGTGATTATCCCTGTGCCCCGGGAGAGATATGTGAGCTTGCACTGCATGATGTGCGTGACCTGTTCGACATGAATACTGCACGTTTGTGCATGCCAAAGTCGCCTCCTGCCGGATGTGAGGGTTACGCATGCCAAAATTGTCCTGCGGACAGGCTCGGAATGACTTTTTGTTCAGGCAAGTACGTCCATGCCTGCATGATAGGCCTGCATCCGCTCTGTGGGCTGACGTGTAAGCTGGTTAGTTTACAGGATTGCGACCAAGACGGCGAGTGTGAGGATGTCCAGGGTGGTGCAAGGTGCATAGGATTCGGTAAAAACGATTGGTGTAAGGAATACGACTGCGGCAACTGCGGGACATCCCCCGGCTCGTTTTCTTGTGATGGGCAAGACGTTGCAGCCTGTGAATCTGTCGGCATCACGGATGACATGTGTCCGGCAGGTCGATGTGACTGTAAAGAGATCTGCATTCGCACGGTAATAAGCACGTGTACCGGCAAATGCGATCTTGAGGGCGGGGCTCATTGCGAACCCTAGGTGAGTTTCAAATTATTTCGAAGAAAACGCAACTTCTGCACCTCTGAATGCTCTTACATGCATGACAAGAAAATTTGGAGGTGTGGTATGAGATTTTTCGCTAGGACCTTTTCGATTATCATAGCCGTTTGCCTGCTCGAGTTCCTTTTCGCATGTGGAGATGTGCATGAAACGACCGGTGACCAGGGAAAACAACCAACGGTCGGGGACAGTTACCGCAGCGCTTGCATGAATGAGTCACAGTACGACAACAAAGTGAGTTCGATTGCAATCATGGCCTTAAGAGACAAAATTATCATCGTCGACCACCATGCAGAGTTCAACTGTTGTCTCAAGTCATGGATGGAGGCCGATATAAACTTGGAAGCCAAGCTCATTACGGTCACGGAGATGGAAGATTCCGACAGGCGTGAGGCGTGTGAGTGTACTTGTCCGTTCGAAATGGCCCTTAAGGTCAAGGACCTGCCGCAAGGACGATATTCAGTCAATGTATACCGGCAAGACATCGATGCCAGGACATTATTGGCTGTATTGACCGTGCAAATTCCTGGAAAAGATATGGAAGAATGTCTTGCTGACAAAGACTGTCCCGCCGGTATGATGTGCAAGGTGAATGTGTGCATGCAGAAACAACCGGTCGGTGATCAATGTCTTGAAGCCGGCGGAAAGTGCATGGCCGATACGAACGGCACGTGTCCTGCAGGCACCCATGTACTCGAAGCAGGGCCGAACGTTTGTGCAGGTGCAGGAGGAGTAATCTGCTGTTTACCCGGGTGCCTTTCTGATTCAGACTGTGCCGTGGGCGAGTCCTGCAAGGACGGCGGACTTTGCGAAAAAACATGTACGCCTACCTGCGACGGCAGGGAATGCGGAGATGACGGGTGCTTCGGCTCCTGTGGCACATGTCCCGAGGGTGAGACCTGCAACGAACAGGGAATGTGCGATTCGGTCTGCTCAAATCATGAAGACTGCGGAGGCGCAACAGACAAAAAGTGGTGTATCCGGGGTGAATGCCTGGCCGGCGACACGCCGTGTGAAGCTGCCGGCGGAACCTGCACGATTGAAAACGAGTGTCCGGATGGCACGTACCAGGTAAAGGACCCGAGTTACATGCATTGTGCTTTCGGCGGACATTGTTGCCTGCCCCGGGGTTGCCCGGACTTGGTGACTTGCCCGGAAGGCATGGTATGCGGCGATGACGGCACCTGTAAAGAAGAAGGCGGGTGTGCGTGCTCGATTCCACCCTGCGCTTTCACCAGCCTGTCCGAGTGTAATAAGGTGGCCGGGTGTGAGGTCAGAAGCGATCCGTTATCCCTGGGACCGGATATATGCGCCATAGACCTGCAAGCGAATTGCGAGCGCACCGGTGGAACATGGCATGGAAGTATGGGCATGTACTGCGAGTGTCCCGAGGGAACGCATGTATTCTCGCTCAGTACATGCGTTCCAAACAGTTGCAAGGAGTGCTCTGATTTGCGGATGTTGGACAAGGACCAGGCCTTCTTGGCGGCAAAACGCATCCGAAAGGCATTTCTTTTGGAAGAACAGGGAGATATTGCAGAGTGGATGCAGGATAGGACTGTAGGTGACATCGGATACGTCCAGCGTCGCAAGGAAGAAAGACTGCATCCCGATATACCGGGTTGGTACGCTTCGGATGAGTACATACTGGCGCCGATTCAGGATGATCAGGGTCTTACTGAAACATGGATATTTTTATCGGCTCTGGATGGCTCATGGAAGGAAGTCGACCATGTCAACGGTGGATTGTCTTCGGTCGTGACCATGGAAGAAGCTCTTGACCGGGTTTCGGATGTCAGTGGCAGGCAAACGGCTGATTTCAAGGATCCCGGGATGGTGTACGTGGAAGTAGGCCCCGGGAACAAGTTCGGCAACTTCAACGGCAGTGTGGATCCATTCTGGAGATTCCTGCTTGATGGTGAAGAATGGTTCGTCATGTCCAGATTGGACGGCGCTTCACACAAGGCACTGGTGTTCCGCAGCATGGACTTCATCCCTGTCAACTGACCCGTCGATTGAATGAGGGTTTCCAACCCAACCCGTCGGTGATATAAGAAACATACCGGAAGACGGCCGGCACTGACTGTTGATGCCAATGCTATACTTGATGGTCCTGTAAAAAGCCTTGGTATGTGCTATGGTTCCAATCCGTAAGGGGGTGTTAAGTGCAAACAAGACCTGGCTACTTTTTTGTAATAAGTATTATCTCAGTACTTTTTCTACTTGGTTTTGGAAACATGGGTTGCAGTGGTCCAAGCAATGATTCGGGCATAGACGCAGACACCGACACCGACATTGACACTGACACCGATACCGACACCGACACCGACACCGACACCGACACTGACACTGACACCGACACCGACACCGACACTGACACCGACACTGACACCGATAGTGACACTGACACCGACACTGACGCAGACACAGACTCTGATACAGGTTTGGATTGTAATCCGACCATGGACGAAGAAGTGCTTATCACGATGCGGGATGGGCAAAGCCTTGCAGCTTGGATAAGGCACGCGAAGAATAACGACTGCCGGCTTCCAGCGGTTGTAATACAAACGCCGTACAGCAAGGACATCACCCGGGCAATATATTTCCCGGATACCTGCGATCCGGACTGCACGGAAAATTGCGACCCGGCTTGTAAGTTTGCCTCCAGGGAAAAACCGAATCCTCTTTTCGAGAGCCATGACTATGCCTTTGTCATAGTAGATTGGCGCGGCTTCTTTGATTCCAAGGATGCCAGGGTCGATGGAACACAGCCCATGACAGAAGACGGCCATGACATTGTAGAATGGGTGGCGGCCCAGCCATGGTGTAATGGTAAGGTCGGGACCTGGGGCGCATCGGCGTTATGCATGCAACAATATCGTACGGCTGCGGGCCGGGATCTCGATGGCCAGATTGAGCCGGCTCCCAGGCACCTGGCGGCGGCAGTGCCTATTTTTTGCGAGCCGAGCACCAGTTACCGTAAATTTTTCCCGGGCGGAGTACTGCGCGATGAGTATGTTGTAACCATCTCGCCTATTTACTCCGGTGTATTGCGCAATGCATTGTATGAACCGCGTTCCAACGAGCTGTGGGATGCGGCAGCCGCCCAGGTGGACCTTTCAGCAGTAAGCGTGCCCATGCTCAATATTGCAGGTTGGTGGGACCTGAACAATTGGGGCAACCTGGGGGCCTTTTCCACACTGCACGGTTTACCTGGCGATATTGGGGCGTTGCAGAGGTTGGTCGTGGGACCATGGTTCCACTTTGCCACGGGCGGCGAGGGGTTTGCCGGTGCCTCGTACGATGAGGAAGAGTTGCGCTATGATGATTCCAAACGGCTGATACAACGCGCGAGCCTTGCTTTCTTTGATCAGCATCTGCGTGGCTTACAGAACGAGGCTGTAAAATGGGCTCCTGTACGTTATCTCCGATTCGGAGAAGACGAATGGCAGGATGCCGATACCTGGCCTCCTGCAGGCATGGAGGAACTGCCGCTGTATCTCGGCGCGGACGGGATGCTGAGACCGATTTCCGGCGAGGTGGCCGATCTCGCCTTTCGTTATGATCCAAGCGATCCATCTCCGACCGTGGGCGGATCCACGATCTGTCCGGGCGGAAACAATCCTTTCTGTCCTGGTTTGAAACATACGCCCTGGGATCAACAGAAGGTCCTTGAACACCTGCATACAATAGTAGGCGGCTTGCCCCAGGGGTTGGTGTGGGTATCTGATCCTCTCACGGCTGCCTTGCGCATTGCCGGGCCGATACACGTAGACCTGGTAGTAGGCACTGATCGACCGGACACGGACTTTGCCGTGCGTCTGACCGATGTTTCCCCTGATGGGCGGCATCTACTTATTGGCGAAGGCATAAGGCGCCTGAAGTATCGCAACAGGTACGACAAGCAAGAGCCGGCCCGACCCGGTGAGAATTATTCTTTGAGTATACCATTGATCAATGATCTGGCTTACGAGTTTGAAAAGGGTCACAGGATTGGACTGATAGTGACCTCGAGCAACTATCCCCGTTTTGCCCGCAACCCTAATACAGGCGATGACTTCTTTCCGGAACTCTACTATCAAAAGGCCTTGGCGAGTCCGGGGGACGATGCTTTGAGGAATCAAATAGCAGGTGTTAAACCGCATGTTGCCATCAACAAGGTGGTAGCAGGAATATCCTCGCTCGTACTGCCGCTCCAGGCTCCCAAGAGCTGTAAAGACCGGGTATGGACTGCGGGTGATTCGACAGTACACATACATTCTTCCAGCGGAGGTGAGCGTATTTATCGCCTGCACGTGCCGAAAGGTTATTCGCCTGAAAATCCGGCCCCCGTAATTTTGGCCTTTCATGGTGGAGGCGGGGATGCCGAAGGCCTGGAATTGGGCAGCCACCTGATTGAAAAATCGGATTCAGAGGGTTTTATCCTGGTCCGGGGCGAGGGTATTCTCGATCCTCCTGCTTCAAATCCAAATGCCAGCGTGCGTGTATGGAACGCCGGCGCATGTTGCGGCAAGGCAAAGAAAGATAACACCGACGACGTTGGTTATGTCAGGGCGATATTGGATGATTTGGCCGTTCGTGTGTGTTTTGACCCTGACCGGGTGTTTGCTACCGGTCTATCCAACGGGGCCATGCTGTGCCATAGGCTGGCTTGCGAGCTGTCTGGCCGCATCGCTGCCATAGCTTCTGTGGCTGCAGTGCTGGACAACGCAGACTATCACGAATGTGTAGGCAATTGCCTCGGCCTGGAACCACCGTCTCTATGGCCGTGCGATGTTCCGGCAGGCCTGCAGGAGTGCGAATTCACCGGCTGTGCTTCGGAGCCGCCGTTGTACTTCGAATGCAATCCACAGCGTCCGGTACCAATACTACATTTCCATGGTCTGCTCGATGCAAACTTTCCTTTTGAGGGCGGGGTCGGCAGTCACTCGTTTTCCCGCGCATCTGCAGAGACGACAACGTACTTCCCGCCGGTGCGCCATGTAATGGAGCAATGGCGGGTGCTCGATGGCTGTGATTCCAAGACAGAAGAGACCTATAGGAAAGGAGAAACCTACTGCGAGGCATACACCGGATGTAACCAGGGAGCCGATGTGATTCTCTGTACCGTTGCAGGCAATGGACACACCTGGCCTGGCGGCTTCGTTGACTCAAGGACTTGTTATCCAGGAAGCCCTTCATACAGCCCGGCTATTTGTGATTGTTATAAAAAATTGGTCGGTCCAATCTCTGGTGACATTTCTGCAGTTGATATGATGTGGGAGTTTTTCAAGGCTCATCCACGGAAGTAATAGGTGGAATCGGCTATCAGTTTTCGAATTACCACCAATTGCCGTCTTTGTCGTCCCAGTCGTACATGCCCTTGCGCACGCAGATTAGACCGATGCCTTTGGTTTCGTGGTCGATTTCGCTGGGGAGGTCCGCGTGGACGTGCCAATAGTTATCAGAACCCCTCATCGTGAACACGTACCAGTTCTGCGCGCCTCTCTCATTGATATCGCCGCCGTGGAAGTCACACCCCCGATTGCGCAGAACCATTCGCTGGTACTGAAATCCGTTGTCACGTCGTCTTGTTTCGGGGATATATCGTATCTGGCGAACTTAATCGGTCTCTGCCCAACCGATAGCCCCCCACTAACCTCCAAGTCGCTGTCGATCTTTGTCCCGGCTTCGAAGTCGTTATTGTAATTGATCACCAACCGGGCCTTATTATCGCCCGTCTGGTCGTGCACCATGGCCCGACAGGCCTGGCCCGTTCCGTCCTGTTTGCACGAAGCCAGTCCATCGCTGTAACCGAGTCTCATGTCGGACCCGTTGATCTGCAGGTCCTCACCAACCACTATGTTCGCCGCGGGTGCAATCCCGCCGGCATAGGGCACAGGCAGGAAGCGTTGACGGTTCGACAGATTTACCTCTTCCCCTCCTTCCGCAACCACGGAAACTCCCAGGTACACGTCCCTGGCCCAGTCAACGGCATCGGTAATCGGGTTGTTCTTATCCGCCCCCAGCAACGCCATGAATTCGCCATTGGACACGTTCACTGTAACTGTTTCTTGCCAGACCGGGGGATCCTCGCCCTCGGCCTTGTCGTACAGGGAGAAGTGGAGTTCCACCGGGCCGCTCATGGCCGTGCCGTCCTTATAAATATGCCCGTGGTACGGAATTATCAGGGGCGTTGTGCCGTCCTGGGCCAGGGAATAGAACCCTGCCATGAACAGGACCGTGAACAAAGAAGTCCCAATCATCATAGACAAAGTTTTCATGGTTATCCTCCTAATCTTTGTTTTCCTCGTTGTGTCTTGCTGACATTATGGCCATCTTCCGGCGGCGGGAACCATTCGAGCGCCATATTGGCGACCGGGTTCGGTTACACAGCCAGGAAGTCAGCCCCCTTCATAAACCTCCATCCTGTAGCCGGAACTTTTACCCAGGCCTTCGTCCACGTGGATCGAATCGACATGGCCAGCGTCGGTTGGCAGATCCTGGCATGAATTCGTTGCGCATCCCTGCCGCGCAAACACTCCAGGATCCGCCACAAGGACTTTGTTCCATCCGGCCACAACTTATCCTTCCAGAATGAAATACTATTTTCAATCCTGGTTTCGAAAAGTTGGAAATTCAAAGTACATTTTTGAAAAATAGCCCATGGTTTTAAGGTTCGCAAGTCGTAAAAATTTGGTGTGGTAGCCGAATTAAGACGGCAGAGGGGACGGGAGCCAGAGGGGAGACGCCAGATACTATGGACGCCAGAGGGGACGCCAGAGGGGGACACCAGATACTATTGTTATTTCGGGCAGCTAGACTCAACTCGCCTCGGAAGCGGGAGCAACCTCCGTCCCCGCCTTGCCCCCGCCTTGCCCGCCTTGGTCTTTTTATTAGCAAGGGTGCCGGTTGAAATTGTTATCTGTTTACTTGGGATTGTGAGCGCGGAGGTTTTTCTGAGCTAAAATTGCTAGCTTAAGACACTATATTTAGGAAGTCATTTGGAGGTCTTGTTTTGGCGGATGGCAAAAAGAGGCATTTTAAAAGTGCCCCTAGTTTGCAACTCATTACGGGCGACTGTTATGCCGAGATAATCAGGGGGGTGAAAAATGGAGAGCAAACGGCTGCTTCTAAATTCTATTCAATTTTTGGGAGTAAAATAAATGGATTAGTCTGGAAGTTACTTGGGGCGGATCAGGAGCATGACGATGTTGTTAATCAGGTGTTTGTAAATATACTTGATTCACTCGAAAGCTTAAAGGATACGCGGAAGCTCGAGGCATGGGTTGTAGGCGTTACTGTAAATACCATCCGCAGGGAGCTTAGGTCGAGGAAGATTCGAAGGCTGATTCATTTACTTCCAGATACAGAAGACTTGTTAAAAGGAAACGATGATTGCAGCAAAGAGGAGATTGTAAGGAGTTTCTACCAAGTAATGGATAGGATGAGGCCCGAAGAAAGGCTAGCCTTTGGTTTGTACTATGTTGAAGGATATAACATAGAAGAAGTGGCTTATTATCTTGATCGTTCGCTGGGCACAGTAAAGAGAAGACTAAAGCGAGCAAGAACTCTTTTCATTAAGTATGCGCTGCCGAATCCGGCGATTGCAGCGCTGGCGGAGAAATAAACATGAGTGATACTGAAATTAAAATTCACAAAATAGTGCAAGGAGTAGTCAGAATTTTGGGCGATGTACCAAAAAATCCGGGTAGGTTATCCTTTCAGGAGAATGCGTTTAGGGAATTGGTCCATAACAGATATTTGGGGAAAAACGGCGTAAATAAAAGTAAAAGGAAAGAAAAGCGGAGGAATACTTTATTATTGGTTTTTAGTGCAGTTATTGTGCTGACTATAACGGCCTATTTCATAATATTTAATATAACTCATGTAACGCAAGATTTGCCGTTTTGGGTAGCAGGAGATAATGGAGATATTGTAGTAGGCGAGCTGCTAGAAGCTCCGGCAAATAGGAATCTAGACATTTTTTTCATGGGAGGATCCAAAGTTCGTTTGTCACCTTCGGCTGTTGCCAAGGTCTTGGAGAGTACTAAAAAACGCGTATTATTGCAGCTTAATAAAGGGAAGGTATGGGTGGATGTGGAACCCAACGGTATCACACGGTGGCTGGTGTTAGCAGGGCTGTACTCTGTTGTTGTAAAAGGTACAGTTTTTTCGGTAAATTGGGGTGAAAGGCAGAAAAATAGCTTCGGAGTGCAGGTACAGAGGGGAATAGTACAGGTTTTTGGACCAGGGCTAGGTCCGGGAGGGAAATTGGTGTCAGCTGGCTTTTACTTGAAATGCAGTAAGGATGGGATACAGCTATCTAAAATCGAGAACCTTAAAAAGGGAGGAAAATCGGTAAATAAAAAGGATGCCATCAAGGCAGGAGATGTTATGAAGAGAGCACCTTTAGAAGCTTCAATTAGTACCTATATCAATAACTCTGGGAAAAAGGAAAAAGGCATGCCGTTGTCGCTATATAAGGCAAAGACGCTTCCGCGGTGGAAGAGACTTTGCCTGGCTAATAAGTATAATGAGGCTATCGATATAGTAAATTCGAACCTTGAGAGGCTCGCCAATCGTCTTTCCTTGGTCGATCTGTGGATGTTAGCTGATGCAGCGAGATTTTCAAAAAAGGGCGAACAGGCCTCTTTGCTTTTACATTCAGTGATTAAACGTTATCCTGACACTAGGCATGCAAAGATTGCCGTATTTCTTTTGGGAAGGGTGAATGCCGAGTTGTTAAATTCTCCTAATGTTGCAGCCCAATGGTTCGAACGTTATTATAAAGAAAACTCGGACGGTGAATTGGCGGAAGAGGCTCTAGGCAGGGCTATGGGGAATTGGATTCGTGCAGGAGATGTAAGTAAAGCCCTTGAAATGGCAGCAAGTTATATTAGCAAATACCCCCATGGCGTTTATTTCAAACAAGCTAACGAATTATTAAGAGCCGGGGGAGAGCCTGAACCTTGAGTATTTCGTTTTTATTCTTGCTCCTGTCTTTATCCAGCGTGGACCAGGGAAATTTAATATGCCAGGAACCTTTTGTCTTGTTGCTTGATAAATGTTGTACCCAAATAGCTTGGCCGGATGCCGAGAAAAGATTATTTGAGGAACTTAAGGCCATGGGGCTCTCCCCACGTTTGGTAGTAGCCCATATAAAGGATCTGGTTCCAGGTGGAGTTCCATTTCCGCTTGATAACGATGTATCTGGTTGTGTCTTATGGTTATATCAGAAAAATGATACTTTGGTAGTTGGAGGATGGTTTCTAAACGAAGATTCACAGAATAATATAATAGTACAACGTTCAAGAGCACTTAAGGGTCTTGATCCAATTATCGCTGGGCTTTGGGCATCCGAGACAATCAGGGCCTGGGTATATAACAAAAATAACTTACAGGCTCCAAACCGGGGAGAGGAACCTGTTGATGATAGTAACATCGTTCATGTATCTGCTGAAATGAATAGTAAATCAGTACCTCGTAACCCTTTGCCAGGTATAGAAACTGGTGCTCTCGTAGCTTGGTCAAAGGGAGGGACGGGGGTAAAAACAGGCCTGGCAGCGGCAATTACAGTACCACTAGTTGACTCTCTCCATATTCGAGTTGAAGCAATGGCCCTTACCATAGGAGCAAAAATAGGTGTAAGTGATATGTCGGCCGAGTTAAATTTTGCTGCAATAAGAGGTTGGCTCGTTTACCAAAGATTGTTAATGGATGGTGTCGATGCATGGTTCGGCATGGGCTCTGGGTTACTTTTTACATGGGCTACCGGATTTGGTGGACCGGATTACAACTCTGGTACGGACTGGGGATTAGGCACCTATGTTGGAGCTAGAGTTGCATTTTCTATTCAACTGAATAAAGAGATATTCTTAAATGTTGGATTTGCTTTGGGAGCACCTTTCCCCAAAACCAGAGTGATATTGGCTGAAAGGGTGGTAGGGAGCTTGGAATTTCCCATGCTCGATTGTTCGGTATTACTCGGGTTGAAAATTTTCTGATCCATTTTGTCAGTTCAGGACACTTTACTTCCAGAGGTGGAATGGTGTCTCTAAATCAAAAATAACCAGGAAGGGAAAGGAGAGCTTGGGATGGAGTGTCATAGAAGAATAAAGCTGTATTTGTGGGTCCAGTGGATCGTCGTAATTGGCTCATTGATTTTAGTTTTTGGTGCTTGTACGAATGATCTGAAGCCGCTACACGACAAGAATGGTGCGGACACGGACGTGGATACGGACACGGACGTGGATACGGACACGGACGCGGACACTGACACTGACGCGGACACTGACACTGACGCGGACACTGACACTGACGTGGACACTGACACTGACACTGACGCGGACACTGACACTGACATGGACACTGACACTGACGTGGACACTGACACTGACGTGGACACTGACACGGACGCAGATACTGACACGGACGCAGATACTGACGCGGACACTGACACTGACGCGGACACTGACACTGACGCGGATACTGACACTGACGTGGACACTGACACTGACGCGGATACAGATACAGATACGGATACAGTTCGGTATGGAGACCTTGTGCCTGTTCCGAACAGTATAGATTTTGGTGATGTAATGATGGGATGTCATTCAGATTTCATAAGTGCCAGAATCATTAATCGCGGGAGTAAAAGCAGGGTTATCTCGGCCGTATACCTGGCCAAGGATTTTTCGGACAGCTTCCAATTTACAACCCAGGGAGGTAGCGGGCCCTGGGTGGTACCTCCATTCGGTGAGTGGGTGGTGGAGGCCAGGTTTTCTCCCCAGAGCAATGGCGAGATTTCTGACGAGTTGTTACTTTATTCCAATGATCCCGTGTCGGCAGAGATTAGTATATCCCTTCGAGGCCAAGGTGTTAATAGCTCGATAAGGACGGATGTTTTCCACCAACCTGAAGATGGTTCCGCTGATGTGCTCTTCGTCGTAGACAATACTCCTTCGATGATGGATGAACAGTATGTACTGGCGGAAAATTTTCCTGTTTTTATTAATCGGGCAATTTCACTGGGTATAACGTTTCACATAGGCGTTACTACTACCGACGTTGACGAGGGCGGGGAAAGGGGAGCCCTGGTGGCCAAGGAAGGGAACCCGAGGATAATCACCCGGGACACGCCCGACATCGAGAGGGTATTTGGAGATAACATTAAGGTGGGCACCCTGGGATCCGGCATAGAGCAAGGCCTGGAGGCTGCGAGGCTGGCGCTTGGGCCGGACCTGCTCATTCCTCTGGAAGATGGGGGCAACCAGGGCTTTGTCCGGGAGGAGGCCAAGCTCGCCGTGATAGTGGTGAGCGACGAGGACGACGGCTCTCCCTTGTCCCTGGACGAGTACGCAGAGTCGTTCAGGCGCATCAAGGGCACGCTGGCCGGGGAGAAGTTCACCTTCCACGCCATTGTGGCGACAGGAGAGGACTGTGGAACGACGGGTAAGCGGTACATCGACATTGCACATGCATCAGACGGCACGGTCCAGGACCTATGTGGTGACTGGTCGAGCACGTTGGAGCAGATAGCGGACAAGGTGTTTACCTTGCCCAGGGAGTTCAGGCTCTCCCACGAGCCAGTGGAGGGCTCGATAGCAGCGGTCGAGGTGAACGGTAGCCAGGTGGACCCTGGAACCGGTGGAGATACAGGATGGACCTATGTTGGCAGCATACGGTCGATAGTGTTCGGCAAGGATGATACTCCTCCTGCAGGGGCCGAGATCAGAGTGATGTATAAGGCTGCCTGTATAGAGTAGCGCGTCAGTGAGGCGCACGAGGAAAACGATTATACAAGCATGTTTATTTATCCGGACTGGTATCCGGCTTTTGGCAAGAGGCCGAAGCAAGGACAGAAGAAGTTTCTGTCCCTGTTCGATCATTACCTTGGTGGTGAAGGATTGATTGACGGGCTGGAGTATAAGAGAGGCTTCTTCAGTAGCTCAAATCCGAAATCCCAAATAAGGGCTGGCGCGGAGGGTGCTTCTCCGGTCGTCCCGTTCCCCTTGGCCCCGTCCTCACTTGCCCATCTTCATTTCTATTCCATCCTCCTTCTGAACAACGCACTGGCTGCCGCCAGTGTAACCAGTCCAATGGGTACCAGCGGCCATGCCATGGCAACAACCACATCCATTGATGGGTTTTCCAGGAATATGGTTCGAGAGAGCGTAACCATGTATTGTAGGGGATTGACATAGGTGAGCCAGCGTAACCAGTGAGGTATGTTTTCCACCGGCGTCGCAAAACCACACAATAATGTGGCAGGCACCAGATATGTGAACGTTCCCAAGAAAGCTTGCTGTTGTGTCTTGGCCAGTGAAGATACAAAGAGTCCGACCCCTACAGTGCTCTGGACAAAGATAAATATCGTTCCAAGCAGCAGGAAGAAGCCGGTGCTCGTTAGTGGGAGGTCAAAAATGAGCACGGCCATCGCAATCATGAACATCCCCTCAATTAAACCCAGAACAAGGGCAGGGACGCTTTTCCCAACCAGGATTTCAGTTGGCCGCAACGGAGATACCAGCAGTTGCTCGAAAGTGCCTAGCTCCCTTTCTCGTGCAACTGACAGCGATGTGATTAAAAGAACCACCAAGTTGCACAGAATTCCAACCAGGGCGGCAACAGTGCTCCATGTTGAGTTTAAATTAGGATTGAACCACATTCGCGGTGCAAGGGTGGTCGACATTTCACGGTGCCCCTTCTTGCTCATGGTGTGGCTGGAACTCCATTCAGATACAAAGTTCTGAACGATCCTGTTTATGTATCCCTGTACCACCAATGCAGCGTTGGCGTTTCTTCCATCTGATATTACCTGGATGGAACCCGGGTTGCCCGCTTCCAGGGACTTTGAAAACGACTGCGCAATATGCACCGCGACAAGGATGTCTTGGGAATCGATTGCATGTTTTACCGCTTCGAGGTCATGATAATACTTGATGTTGGAAAAAGTCGCAGGAATAGCCCGAAAGCGGCCAATCAGTTCCCGTGCTGCGTTTCCATCGTCCTCTGCATAGATGCCCAATCTCACGTTTCTCACTTCGTGGGTTGCGGCAAAACTGAATATCAACAACTGGATCAAGGGCGGAACCACCAGGAGGACACGGCTGCGGCGATCTCTCAATACGGCCAGGAATTCCTTTATAATCAATCTGATAATTCGGTTTGTCATCACTCGGCCCTGCCTCATTCCAATGTTCTTGGCGTCTTTTTCGCCGTAATTGCGATGAAGACCGCACCCAGGCATGCCATCACGGTCGTGTCCGGAGCGAGTACCTGCCATATATCTCCAACGAGGAAGAGCGTTCGTAGAGAGGAAACAAAATATCGCGGCGCGAATACGTAGGTCAGGTATCGAATCGGCCAAGGCATGCTGTTGATCTCGAAAACGAGGCCGGAAAGAATGAACGCCG